>JAWVFY010000133.1:0-10294 GCA_033855575.1 Solirubrobacteraceae bacterium | reverse complement strand
CGGTGAACACGGGCAGCACCGGGCTCTCGTAGGCCGCGACGACGAACGGCAGCGCGAGGCCGGCGATGATGGCCAGCACGCACAGGGCGAGCGTGAGCCAGCCGAGGGTGTGCCAGCCGTCCGAGTGTCCGCTCACCACGACGATCCCGATCCCCCCGTTGTGGGCACGCCCGGACAGGACGAGGAAGTTCGCCGGCAGCGCACTCCCGTACCAGTCCAGGAACAGAAACCCCAGCAGCGCCAGCGCGCTGACCGCGGCGAGCTTCTCTCCGAATCGCAACCGCTTGAGCACGTGCGGAACGCTACCCGCTGACCTGCATCCGCGCCGCCTGCAGCGTGTTGCGCATCAGGCAGGCGATCGTCATCGGACCGACGCCGCCGGGCACCGGCGTGATTGCCCCGGCGACCTCCGCGGCCGCGGCGAACTCGACGTCGCCGACCAGTCCCTCCTCGGTGCGGTTGATGCCCACGTCGATCACGGTCGCTCCGGGCTTGACCCAGTCGCCGCGGACCATCTCCGCGCGGCCGACGGCGGCGATCAGGATGTCGGCGCGGCGACAGACCTCACCCAGGTCGCGCGTGCGCGAGTGGCAGACCGTCACCGTCGCATTGGCCTCGAGCAGCAGCTGTGCCATCGGCTTGCCGAAGAGGTTCGAGCGGCCGACGACGACCGCCTCGGCGCCCTCGATCGTCGTGCCGGCGTCGGCCAGGAGGAGCATCACGCCGCTGGGCGTGCACGGGCGCAGGCCCTCGCGGCCCAGCGCGAGCAGCCCGGCGCTGACCGGCGTCAGGCCGTCGACGTCCTTGTCGGCGCGGATCATCCCCGTGAGGTGGACGCCGTCCATCTGGTCGGGCACGGGAAGCTGGAGCAGGATCCCGCTGACGTCGGGGTCGGCGTTGAGGCGCTCGATCAGCTCCTCGACCTCGGCCTCCGGCGTGTCCGCCGCCAGCGGATGGTTGACGCCCCGCATGCCGACCTCGGCACACGCCTTCTGCTTGCCCGCGACGTAGACCGCGCTGGCGGGATCGTCGCCGGCCAGGATCGTCGCCAGACCCGGCACCCGGCCGTGCTGGCGCGAGAACGCCGCGACCTCGCCGGCCACCTCCGCCCGCACGCGCGCCGCCACCGCCTTGCCGTCGATCACCCTCGCCGCCATCGCCCGCGCCAGGCTACCGCCGCCTCCACGGACGGCATCGAGTGGACACTTCGGGCCGCATAGCGGCCCCAACTGTCCACTCGACGGCTTGGTGGTGGGGTCAGCGGCGGGTCAGCGGCGCGTACTCGGCCATCAGCTTGCGCTCCGAGCCGTCCTTGGCGAAGCGGATGACGACGATCCCCCCGGGCTCGATGCCGGTGACGACGCCCTCGCCGAAGGCCGGGTGGCCGACGTCGTCGCCCATGCGGAACGACGGAACGTCGCCCCCGCCGCCCGACGAGCGGCCGCCGCCGACGCCGGCGGCCGACGTCGCTGCCCCCGCGGCCGCCGAGGCCCAGGACGACGCGCGGCCGAGCATGCCTGCGCCCCGCGGCGCCGGGCGGCTCTCCTCGTCGAGCAGGTCGGCCGGCAGCTCCTGCAGGAACCGGCTGGGCAGTCCGGGCGACACGGCCCCGAAGACGTTGCGCCGCCGCGCGTAGGTCAGGTAGAGGTCGCGCATCGCCCGCGTGATCCCGACGTAGCAGAGCCGCCGTTCCTCCTCCAGGCCACCCTCGTCGAGTGCGCGCGAGTGCGGGAAGACGCCCTCCTCCATCCCGATCATGAAGACGATCGGGTACTCGAGCCCCTTGGCGTTGTGCAGGGTCATGAGCGTGGCCATGCCCTCGTCGTCACGGCGGGTGTCGGCGTCGGCCACGAGGGCGATCTGCTGGAGGAACGCATCGATGGTGTCGGCCTGAGGATCTGCCCGGGCGTCGAACTCGCGACCCACCTCGACGAGCTCCTGAAGGTTCTCGATCCGCCCCTGCGCCTCGATCGTCCGCTCGGCCTCCAGTGCCTCCAGATAGCCCGACTCGCGCAGGACGGCCTCGAGCAGGTCGCCCACCGGCACGCCCTCCTCGGCGCGGGCCCGCAGGCCGGCCATCGTGTCCATGAAGCGGCCGAGCGATCGCACCGCCGCGGTCCCGAGCCCCGGAACCGACGACGGGTCGGCGGCCGCGTCCCAGACCGGGATGCCCATGGTGTCGGCGTGGGCGAGCACCCGCGAGAGCGACGTCTGGCCAATGCCGCGCCGGGGCGAGTTGGCCACGCGGGTGAACGAGATGCCGTCCTGCGGGTTGAGCAGCACGGTGAGGTAGGCGACGGCGTCCTTGACCTCGGCGCGCTCGTAGAACTTGGTCCCACCGATGACCTGGTAGGGGATCTCGCGGCGGACCAGCGTGTCCTCGAGCACGCGCGACTGCGCGTTGGTCCGGTAGAAGCACGCGATCTCGCTCAGCGAGACGCCCTCGTCGACCAACCGCTCGATCTCGCCCACGACGAACCGCGCCTCGGCGTGCTCGTCCTCCAGCCCGCGGACCTTGACGGGATCGCCCCCGCCCAGCTCCGTCCACAGGGACTTCGGCTTCTGCCCGCGATTGTGGGCGATGACCGCGTTGGCCACGTCGAGGATGGTCTGGGTCGAGCGGTAGTTCTGCTCGAGCTTGACCGTCAGCGCGTCGGGGAACGTGTCCTCGAAGTCGAGGATGTTGGTGATGTCGGCGCCGCGGAAGCTGTAGATCGACTGCGCGTCGTCGCCGACGACCATCAGGTTGCGATGCTCGCCGGCGATGAGCTGGAGCAGCCGGTACTGGGCGGCGTTGGTGTCCTGGGACTCGTCGACCTGCACGTGACGGAAGGCGGCGGCGTAGCGGGCGCGGACTTTGGGGAACTGCTCGAGGTCGTTGACGGTGCGCACGAGCAGGTCGTCGTAGTCCATCGCGTTCATGCGGTGCATCTCGCGCTCGTAGAGCTCGTAGACGTCGGCGACGGTCGTCTCGAAGAAGTCCCCCACGAGCTGCCGATAGGCCTCCGGATCGCGCAGCCGGTTCTTGGCCGCCGAGATCTGGGACTGCACGGCCCCGGGCGTGAACCGCTTGGTGTCGATGTCGAGGTCGTCGAGGCAGCGCTTGACCAGGCGGCGGGAGTCGCTGGCGTCGTAGATCGTGTACTGGCGCGTGTAGCCCAGGCGCGGCGCCTCGGCGCGCAGGATCCGGGCGCACGCGGCGTGGAAGGTCATCACCCACATCGAGCGCGTGGAGCGCCCGAGCAGCAGCTCGACCCGCTCGCGCATCTCCTGGGCCGCCTTGTTGGTGAACGTGATGGCCAGGATCTCGCCCGGCCGCGCGCGGTCGGTGTGGACGAGCCAGGCGATCCGGTGAGTCAGGACGCGAGTCTTGCCCGACCCCGCTCCCGCCAGAACGAGCAGCGGGCCGCCGGGGTGCGTCACGGCCTCCCGCTGGGGCGCGTTGAGCCCTGCGAGGAGATCGTCGACTGCGGTGTCCGGCATCCGCCCCGAGGATACGATCCGGGCCGGAAGCCATGGGCCTGTGCGACGACGTCCGCCACCACTGCGCCGCCGTCGCCGAGCAGGCGCGCTGGGTGGCGATCGACCACGACCGGCTGGGCGTCTACGACGCCGCGGGCGTGGCCCCCGAGCCGCCCGCCCTGGACCCCGAGCGCCACTACCTCGAGGGATCGCCGGCCGACGTCGCCGGCTACCTGCTGATGCTCGACGCGATCAACTTCGGCTCGGGCTGGTTCCCGCTGCTGCGCAAGCGCCCGCGCTCGTCGGGCTACTACACGGTCTCCTGGGCGCTGGCCGATCACGTGCGCGCGGCGGGCCTGCCCACCAACACCGACCTGCAGGCGATGACGACCGAGCGGATCGCGGCGATCCTCGGCCAGGACCCGGCGCTCGAGCTGATGAGCCTCTTCGCCCAGGCCCTGCGCGAGCTGGGGCGCTTCCTCGGCGAGCGGACGGCGCAGGACGTCGTCGACCAGGCGCGCGGCTCGGCCGAGCGGCTCGCCCAGAGCCTGGCCACCGGCATGGCGATGTTCGCCGACCACGGCTTCTACAAGCGCGCGCAGATCGTGCCCAGCGACCTCGCGCTGGCCGGGCTCGCCCGGTTCGAGGACCTCGACCGGCTGACGATCTTCGCCGACAACCTGGTCCCCCACGTGCTGCGCTGCGACGGGATCCTGCGCTACCACGACGACCTGGCGGCCCACCTCGAATCGGGTGCCCTGCTGCCGATGGATGAGCGCGAGCACGAGATCCGCGCCTGTGCCGTCCACGCCTGCGAGCTGCTGGCCGGCCGGCTGGGCATCGCGCCGCGCGCGCTGGACACCTGGCTGTGGAACCGCGGCCAGGGCGAGTCCTACAAGGCCCGCCCCCGCCATCGCACCCGGACGGTCTTCTACTAGCCCCCGGCCGGATTCGGCCCGCGCACCGGCCGCAGCGGCCGAACGTCGGCCGCCGGCTTGACATCGCCGTCGCCCGTCGCCTCGGCCAGCGCCTCCTCGAGCGCGCCGATCCGGCTGGCCAGGCCCTTGATGGCGTCGGCCAGCGGGTCGGGCAGGTGGATCCAGTCGGCGTCGGGACCCTCCGGGCGCCGGCCCTCCACACGCACGGGGTGGCCGGGGTTCCCAACCACCGTGGAGTTCGGCGGCACGTCGTGGATGACCACGCTGTTGGCCCCGATCTTGGCTCCGTGGCCGATGGTGATCGGCCCCAGCAGCTTGGCGCCCGAGCCGATCGTCACGTTGTCCTGCACGGTCGGGTGGCGCTTGCCGGTGGCAAAGCCGGTGCCGCCGAGCGTCACGCCCTGGTAGAGCGTGACGTCCTTGCCGATCTCGGCCGTCTCGCCGATCACCACGCCGTGGCCGTGGTCGATGAAGAAGCCCTCGCCGATCCGCGCCCCCGGGTGGATCTCGATGCCGGTCGCCGCGCGGGTCGCCGCGGCGATCGCGCGCGGGACCACCGGCAGCCCGGCGGCGTGCAGCGCGTGGGCCACGCGATGGCCGAGCAGGGCGTGGACGCCGGGCCACGCGGCGAGGATCTCGGCGCTCGTCACCCCGCGCGCCGCGGGATCCCGCTCGTGGACGACCGCCACGTCGCGGCGCAGCTCGCGTGCCAGGCGGGCGGCGGTGCCGAGGCCGAGCATGGCCATACAGTAGCCCGGTGCGGTCGTTCCTCATCCTGCACGGTTGGCAGGGCTCGGGACCCGGCCACTGGCAGACCTGGCTGGCCGAGCGGCTGGCTGCCGCGGGCGAGACGGTTCGCTACCCCGACCTCCCCGATCCCGACGAGCCCGACGCGTCGCAGTGGGCCGACTCGATCCACGCCGAGCTCGAAGCGCTGACCGGCGAGCGCACCGTCGTGTGTCATTCGCTGGCCTGCCTGCTGTGGGCGCGCGAAGCGGCCCGGATCGCCGAGTCCGGGCCCGTCGACCGCCTGCTGCTCGTGGCGCCGCCGTGCCCCGTGACCCCGATTCCCGGCGTCCACGCCCTCTACCCCACGCCGCTGGACCCGGCCGCGATGGCGGCCTCGGCGCGCGAGGCCCGTGTCGTCGGGTCGGACCGCGACCCCTACTGCCCGGCCGGGCCCGAGCGCAGCTTCGCCCGCCCGCTCGAGCTGCCGATCGACATCCTCGAGGGCGCCGGCCACATCAACACCGACGCCGGGTACGGCCCATGGCCGGCGGTCGAGGCGTGGTGCCTGCACGGCACGGCGTTGGCCTGACAGCGGTCTGAAGCCAACCTGGACATACGGCGCGGAGGCGGTCCAACATGCGGACACTGCACCGGTGCTTGGAGCGCACCGTCCTGGCCTGTCGTGGCGCAGGAGGATCTGGGCCGTCGTCGGGGTGGCCGCGGCCGCCCGTGCGCTGACGCTCGTCGCCACCGCGGGCTACCACCCACAGCACGACGACCGCTCGTACTTCCGCGTGGCGCGGTCGCTGGTGCTGCTCGGGCGCTACCCGATCCTGCACGTCGCCCACGTGGGATGGCTGCCCAGCGCCTACCGCCCGCCTGGCTGGCCGCTCGTCCTCGCGGGCGTGTGGTCGGTGACCGGGATCAGCGTCAGCGCGGGGCGGATCACCCTGCTCGTCCTCGGCGTCGCCGCCTGCGTGCTGGGTGCCCAGATCGCCCGCCGCATCGCCGGGGACCGGGCCGGGCTGGTCGCCGGGCTGGTGCTCGCGGTCGATCCGCTGCTGCTCGCCGCCAACGCCACGCTGGAATCCGAGACGTTGTTCACCGCGCTGGTGTTCGGGGCGTTGCTGGCGGTGCTGCGCGCGCGCGAGTCGGGCTCGTGGCGCTGGACGGCCGCGGCCGGGGCGCTGGTCGGAGCCGCAGCGCTGACCCGCACCAACGCACTGGTGCTGATCCCCCTGCTCGGCTGGCTGGTGCTGCCGACCCCGCGGCCGCGCCGCTGGCTGCGCAACAGCGCGCTGGCGATCGGCGCCGCCCTCCTGGTGATCTCGCCGTGGACGATTCGCAACGTCACCGAGCTGCACCACTTCGTGCCGGTGAGCACCGAGACCGGCAACACGCTGGCCGGGACCTACAACATCACCTCGCTGCACCATCACGCTCGCTGGCTGCTGCCCAGCCGGACGGGCGCCTACCGCGCCATCTACCGGCGCTACGCCGACAGCCCGCAGCTCGACGACCACCTGCGCAGCGCTGTCCTCCGCTGGGTCGCGCGCCACCCGACCTACCCGCTGGTCGTCTCGGCGTGGAACTCGGCTCGGCTGCTCGGCTTCGACGGGCCGAACTGGGCCACCTGGAGCCTCCACACCATGAGCATGGGGCCCGGGTGGGCGGTGCCGGTCTGGCTGGGAACGCTGCTGATCACGATGCTCGCCGCTGCCGAGCTCGCCCGCCGGCGCCGCGGCGCCGGCCCGGTGGCGGTCGTGGCCGCCGTGCTGCTGCTCACCACCGTGCCCGTCACCGGCGAGATGCGCCTTGCCGTCCCGCTGCAGGCGGTGCTCGTCCTGCTCGCCTCCTGCGCGGTGGCCGACCGGCTGCGCTCGCGGCTAGGGCGCGAAGAACGGCGTCGAGACGTAGCGCTCGCCTGAGTCGGGCAGCACGACGGCGATCCGCTGGCCGGCCGCCTCCGGGCGCCCCGCCACCTCGAGCGCCGCCCACAGCGCCGCACCGCAGGAGATCCCGCAGAGCACGCCCTCGCGCCGTGCCGCCAGCCGCGCCGTGTCGATGGCCGCCTCGTCGCCCACCGCGATCACCTCGTCGACCACGTCTCGGTTGAGCACCGCCGGAACGAAGCCGGCGCCGATCCCCTGGATCTTGTGTGGGCCGGCCGGACGGCCCGACAGGACCGCGGAGGCCGCCGGCTCAACGGCGACGACGTGGACGCTCGGCAGCCGCGACTTGAGGTACTCCCCCACCCCGGTGATCGTCCCACCGGTGCCGACGCCGGCGACGAACACGTCGATCTCGCCGTCGAGCGCCTCGAAGATCTCGGGGCCCGTGGTGCGCCGGTGGATCTCGGGATTGGCCGGGTTGGAGAACTGGTCGGGCAGGAACGCGTCGTCGCGCGCGGCGCGCTGGCGCGCCGCCTCGACCGCCTCGTTCATCCCACCCAGCGACTCGATGACCTCGACCCGCGCGCCGTAGAGCCGCAGCAGCCCCTCGCGCTCGCGACTCATGCCCTGGGGCAGGAACAGCGTCAGGTCATAGCCCTTGGCCGCGCAGACGAACGCCAGCGCGATGCCGGTGTTGCCGCTCGTGGCCTCGACGATCGTCGTGCGCCCCGGGGCGATGCGCCCGTCACGCTCGGCCGCCTCGATCATCGCCACGCCGATCCGGTCCTTGACGCTTCCCCCCGGATTGCTCGCCTCGAGCTTGCCGAAGAGCCGCACACCCTCGGGCGCCATCCGCGCCAGCTCGACCATCGGCGTCCTGCCCACGTGCTCGGCGATGTTGGTCGGAACGTGCGCCACCAGCGTGATTCCTACCGGACTCCGCCCGGCGAGCGACCCACGCCGCCGATGCTGAGCACGGTCTCAGGCTTGCCCCGGAGCGGCCGCGACGCCGCGGCCTTCATCACGAAGGCCGCGGCGCGCGCCATCCAGACGCGCTTAAGCGACGATGCCGGCATATGCCCGACCTGCCCCCCGCCGAGCTGCGCGCCATGGCCCGCTCGATCGACGAGAGCCTCCAGCCCCGCGTGCGCATCGCGCTCGACGTCAGCGCCGAGGGCGCCCAGCGCCTGCACGACATGCTCTCCAGCGTCACCGCCGACCTCGGCCAGCACGCCGGCATCGAGACGAGCTGGCCGCTGTACCGGATGCTCGCCGCCCTCGAGGAGACGGCGGCGAGCACCTAGGTTCAGCTCCCCGGGATCGTCACGCCCGGGGCCAGGGCCCCGAGGAACGCGGCGCCGTCCGGGCTTCCCAGCCCGGTGACGTCGTCGTAGCCCGCCAGGTCGTGCAGCGTGTTGATCTGGTCGAGCAGCCGCAGGCTCGTCGACACGCCGTCGCTGGCGTCGACGCCGTTGAAGTAGTCGTTGCGCACGACGGCCTGGGTGCTGGCGGGTTTGGGGACGTCGCGGAACGCGCCGCTGGCGGCCGCCGCGTAGAGCGCCGGGTTGGCGAAGCCGTGCGGCTTGCCCGCCGCCTGGTCGGCCAGCGCCATGATGCCGGCGAACAGCGGCGAGGACAGGCTCGTCCCGCCGATGCGGTACTCGCCGTAGCGCACGTCGCCGACCGGCGCCGGCAGCGGCACTGCGGTCCCGCCCACCGGCGTCCCACCGCCGACGAGCGTGTAGTTCTGCGTGATCCCCTCGAGCATGCCGGTGTTCGGGTCGCCGTCCATCGCGACGTCGGGCACCGCCCGGCCCGGGACGAACGGGGTGAAGCCCGAGCCCTGGCTGGCCTCAGCCGGCTTGCCCTGGAAGTAGGACGCGATCGAGTCCGGGACCACGCCCTGCTGGTAGGCGGGCTGAGCGAACGCCTGGCTCGTCCCGCCGCCGCCGCCGTAGATCCACGTCGGGGCCGCCCAGTTGCTGCCCGAGAGCGCGGCGGAGCTGGTACCCCACCCGGTCTCGAACCCGTAGGCGTCGCCCTGGCCGACGGCCAGGCTGGTGCCGCCGACCGCTGTGGCCAGCGGATCGTTCGCGAAGGTGTCGACCTCGCGGTCGCCGGGCCCGTTGGGGTCCTGGGTCTCGTCGCCCTGGTCGCCCGAGGAGACGTAGAAGCCGATCCCGGTGGCGCCGGCCTGCAGGAGCGTCGCGTGGGTGACGGTGTCGGCGGTGTCGTCCGCGCCGCCGTAGGAGTTCGAGACGATCTGGGCGCGGTGGTTGGCGACCATGTCGTTCTGGACCTTCTCGAGCTGGGAGTTCAGCGGCGAGTCGGCGCCCTCGAAGACGATCTTGGCGCGCGGCGCCATCGCGTGGACGGCCTCGATGTCGAGCATCTGCTCGCCGGCCCAGCCGTCGGGGTCGACCAGGCCCGCGGCGCCGAGCGGCGCCTCGGGGACGTTCTGGGCAACCGGGTCCGAGACGTCGGTGTAGTCGGCGGGCGGCAGGCCGTGCTTCGCCGACCAGGTGTTGGCGTCGGCGCCGGCGTTGGTGTAGGCCCAGGCGTCGATGATCCCGACGGTCTGCCCGCTGCCGTCGAGGCCGCCGGCGATCGCGTCCTTGACGCCGTAGGCGCCCTGGAGCTGGTCGGGGGTGTAGCCGCAGGTGGCGTAGGGCCGGACGCTGCCGTCGAAGGCGGGCTTGTCGGTGGCCTGCTTCTCGCCCCAGTAGCTCGAGCACGGCGGGGCGTTGACGAACGCCGCGGGCGCGCTGGAGGCCATCGGGTGCGCGCGAGCCCCCGTGTCCAGGCCGTCGATGCCGCTCACGAGGCGGCCCACCGCCGCCGGGAGCGACGGAGCGATGACCGGAGCGTGGACCAGGAGCCCATCGACCCGGAAGCGGTCGAGTCGGGTGTTGAAGAGGCGCTCGGCCTGGCCGACCGTTCCGCGCAGCTCGACGTAGGCGCGGTTGACGGGCACGCTCGTCGAGAAGCCGCCTGCGCGCGCGAAGCGCTGCACCGTGGCGGCCTGGGCGGCCGAGGGCGCGAAGCGGGCGACGAACTGCCGCGGCGTCAGGAAGCGCTGGTAGGCGCTCGACCCGGGGTCCGAGACGCGGGAGACCAGGCGCTGGAGGGCGGCGCTGTGGCGCTGGCGCAGGGCGATCAGCACGTCGACCGGCTCCAGCGACGAGGCACGGCCCAGGTCGGGACGGCCCTGCGCGCTCCCGGAGAGCACAGCCGGGAAGCGGGTTCGGGCGGGCGCGGCCGAGGCGGCCGGCG
>JAWVFY010000132.1:0-16963 GCA_033855575.1 Solirubrobacteraceae bacterium | reverse complement strand
GCGGTCCAGAAGCGCCTCACGCTGGCCGCCGGCCATTACCGGCTGTTCTGCACGCTCAGCGACGGCAACGGCGCCCACGACACCCTGGGCATGCGGGCCACGCTCACCATCGGTTGAGCGCGCTTGCGCCGCGTCCGCGGATGGCGGTAGCGTCGGCGCGTGTCCACCTATCCCGTCACGTTCGAGGCCGACTACGTAGAAGAGCGCAACAGGGTCACCACGTTCTTCCGCCTCCTCCTCGCCATCCCCCACTACATCGTCCTGATGTTCTACGGCTTGGCGGCGTTCGTCGCGGTCGTGATCGCATGGTTCGCACTGCTGTTCACCGGCCGCTGGCCGCAGGGCCTGTACGACTTCACCGCGGGCTTCCTGCGCTACACGACGCGCGTGAACGCCTACACGTGGCTGCTGGCCGATCCGTACCCGCCGTTCTCCGGCGGCGAGGAGCCTTCGTATCCGGTGCGGCTGAACATCGGCCCGCCGCTGGAGGAATACGACCGGCTGAAGGTCCTGCTGCGGATCTTCTACGCCATCCCCGCCGCCCTGATCGTCTACGTGATGAACATCATCGTCGAGCTCGCGGGGATCGCGTCCTGGATCGTGATCGTCATCACGGGCAAGCAGCCGAAGGGGCTCCAGGACGTGATCGGCCTCGGGATCTCGTACATGATGCGCGCCAACGCGCTGTTCTTCCTGCTGACGGAGACCTACCCGCCGTTCAACGACGACCACGCACGCCAGATCGGTGAGCCCGCGACGGCCGCGCCGATCAGCTCGCAGGGTCCGCCCGCGGCACCAGAGGTCCCGGCCCAGGCCGAGCCGCAGCTCGCCGGCGGATTCGAGCCGCCGGCGGCGCCCGAGGCTCCTGCGCCTCCGCCCCCGCCTCCCGCTGCGCCCGCGCCGCCGGCAGCGCCAGAGCCGCCCGCAGCGGCCGAGCCTCCTCCGCCGCCGCCTCCGGCACCCGAGCCGCCGGCCGAGGAGGACCCGCCGCCGCCCGGCCCGTTCGGGCCGTCGAGCTAGCAGCGCACCGCGCTGGCCGGGTCAAGTCTTCCTGTCACGTGTGCGCGCTTTCCGTGCAGAGCGGGTGGGATGGGTGGCGCGCAGCGCGGCTCGCCTGGGGTGGCGCTCCGTGTGGTTGGTTGCGGGTGAGGGAGAGGGTGAGCCGCGCGCTCGTTGTGGGCCGGATTCTCCCCGCATAGCGAGGTATATCCGGCCCACAACGCGATGGGCGAGTGCGGCAACGAAAGACTTGACCCCTTAGCGGTCGACGCCGTGTTCGACCGGCCGCTGTCCTGCCTAAGGGTCGTAGGACGACCACCAGGCAGGACAGCAGCGCGCCAGCTTAAGGCCGGACCGTCACCACCTGGTTCATCGTCAGCGGGTGCAGGAAGCAGAACAGCTTGTAGGTGCCCGGAACGGTGAACTGGCGGGTGTAGGTGTCGCCCTGATGGAGGCTGGGCGAGTAGATGCCGCGCGGGCCGCTGGCGAGGCTGACGTTGTGGGCCGGCGCGTCGTCGAAGCGCCATGTCACCGAAGCGCCCGAGCGGATCGAGAGGTTGGCCGGCGCGAACGCGCCAAGCGTCAGGCCGACCGTCGTGTCCGGCGCGTCGGTCACGACCTCGTCGCCGGGCGGGCGATCGATGGAAACGACGCGGCCGCGGGCGTTCAGGCGCGAGAGCGGGATCGTGACGCGCGGCGGCAGCCGGCGGCCGTCCTTGCGCGTCCAGACCACATGCCGGTCGGCCGGCAACGGCGTGCAGTCCGCGGCCGCGTTGGCGTCGGGCGCGACGTAGACGTGCGTGATCGCCATGACGCGCCCGTGCGGCTCGGACTGGTCGTAGTCGCCGGTGACGTTCAGCAGCTCGCCCTTGCGAACCGGGATGCCTGTCCGCGACAGCCACCAGCCGGTCGCCACCGGGCCGGGCTCGTGGAGCACCGGGCGCACGTGGTAGACGAGATCCGACGGCGCGCCGTAGAGCGGGCGGTTGCGGATCAGCGTGCGGTCGCCGCAGCGCGGCTGGCTCACGCGCAGGTCGTACGAGCCGCCATGGAGGTGGCCGCCGGAGGCGACGATGCGGCCGTCGATCGGAACGCTCCATGCCGCCGTCTGGAGGTTGTGGTCGGCGGGACTCGCGCCGCCGTCGATGTCGTAGGCCGGCTCGATCTTGCAACCGTCGGCACGTAGCCACAGCGGCAGCACGCGGGTCATCGGCCGCCCGGTGACGACGGTCATTCGGTAGCGCAGGTAGACGGTCTTGGCCTGGAGCTGATGGCTCATGTACATCGCCACCATCCGCCAGCGGTCGCGCGGGTGGATGCGGTAGCCGTAGCCCGGCGGCAGGATCAGCCGCTCGTTCTCCTCGCCGGTGCCGAAGAACGGCGTCCCCTTGCGCCCCGGGCAGGTGTTGTAGCCGCTCCTGCCGTCGCGCCCGCCGTCGACGAAGACGACGTGATGGAGCATCACACGGTTGATCCGAACCGGCCGGCCACGGGCGTCTACCAGCGACGCGTCCATCCGCGTCACGTACCCGTTCAGCCGCGGATGCCGGACCGCAGCGGACGGCCAGATCGTGTGGAACCCCTGCACCTCGACCGGGCCCGTGCGGAACGTGTACGTCTTCGTCGCGGCGGCAGCGGGCGCCGCGGCGGCGAGAGCCGCCAGGCCGCAGGTCAGCAGTAGGTGCAGGCGCATCAGACCGGCGTGATCGGATTGCGCTTGGCCGGCCAGTCGCGGGCCTTGCCCTCGGCGAGCGCAAACCGCCGGGCGACCTCGGTGCGCAGGTCCTCGGGCTGGACGACGGCGTCGACGACGAGCTCGGACGCCAGGTGCAGGATGTCGATGTCCTCGGCGTACTCGCGGCGCAGCTCCTCGGTCTTCGCGGCGCGCTCGTCGGGATCCTCGATCGCCTGCAGCTGGTTGTAGAAGACGGCGTTGACCGCGGCCTGCGGGCCCATGACCGCGATCGACGCGGTGGGCAGCGCGATGCAGGCGTCGGGCTCGAACGCAGGGCCGGCCATCGCGTACAGGCCGGCGCCGTAGGCCTTGCGCACGATGACCGACAGCTTGGGGACGGTCGCCTCGCTCACGGCACTGATCATCTTCGCGCCGTGGCGGATGATCCCCTGCTTCTCGACCGCCGTGCCGATCATGAAGCCGGGGACGTCGGCGAGGAAGAGGAGCGGGATGTTGAAGGCATTGCAGGTCCAGATGAAGCGGGCGGCCTTGTCGGCGGAGTCGACGAACAGCACGCCGCCCTTCTGCTTGGGCTGGTTGGCGACGAGCCCGACGACGCGGCCCTCGATGCGGGCATACCCGACGACGAGCTCCTTGGCCCACCGCGGATGGATCTCAAAGAACGACTCGGCGTCCACGAGCGAGTCGATCAGGCCCTTGATGTCGAAGGGCTTGTTCTCGTCGGCCGGGATCAGCTCGCGGATCGGCGTGTCGCTGCCCGGCGCGGCGGGCGGCGCGGGCGGCGGGTCCCGCTCCCAGTTCGTCGGGAAGTAGGAGAGGTAGCGCTTGGCGAGGTCGATGCCCTCCTCGTCGGTCTTGACGAGCATGTGCCCGCAGCCCGACACGCCGGTGTGCATCTTGGCCCCGCCCATCTCCTCGAGCGTCACCTTCTCGCCGATCACCATCTCGGCCATCCGCGGCGAGCCCAGGTACATCGAGGCGTTGCCCTCGCGCATGACCACGATGTCGCAGAACGCCGGGATGTAGGCGCCGCCGGCGGCGCTCGGCCCGAACAGCACGCAGACCTGCGGGACGACGCCGCTGAGCTTGACCTCCGTGTGGAAGATCTTCCCGGCGCCGCGCCGGCCGGGGAACATCATCACCTGGTCGGTGATCCGCGCCCCGGCGGAGTCGACCAGGTAGATCATCGGGATCCGCAGCGCCAGCGCACGCTCCTGGATGCGGATGATCTTCTCGACGGTCTTGGGGCCCCACGACCCGGCCTTGACGGTCGGGTCGTTGGCCATCACCGCGACGGGCCGGCCGCCCAGGCTGCCCAGCCCCGTGACGACGCCGTCGGCGCCCAGGCCGTCCTGCTCCCAGTTGGCAAGCAGCGCCTCCTCGACGAACGAGCCGCCGTCGAGCAGCCGCGCGATCCGGTCGCGCACGGGCATCTTGCCCTGCTCGGCGGCCTTCTCGTGGTGGCGGCCGGGGCCACCGGAATGCGCGCGGTCCAGCGCGTCCTGGAGGTGCTCGCGGTCGCTCACGGCTGGACCTCCGTGGGGTCCTCCCCGCCCATCGGCGTCGTGGGCGGGTCCGCCGGGGGCGGGACCGGGATCGGCGCGGGCGGCGGTGGTGGCGGTCCGCCGGCATCGGGCGACGGCGGCAGCGGGCGGCTCGGGCGTAGGCCGATGACGAGCATCACCGCAGCCATGATGACGAGCAGGATCGGCCAGCCGATGAGCGAGGCTCCATCGAAGTCGCGCAGACCGGCCAGCCACACGAACGACAGCAGGACTGCAACCCCGAGATACCCGGGCCCTGGCTCGCGGTCGACAGCCGAGTACGCGATCAGACCGAACCCGCAGGCGAGAAGCACGAGCTCCCAGCCCGTCCCGGCCCCGGTGTGGAACTCCTTGACCAATCCGCCAAACAGGTTCTGGATCAGGAACGTCACCGCGATCCCGATCGTGGCCAGCCCCGCCGCATTGACGAACTGGACGCTGTGGCGAGGGCGCGGGCCGCGCTGGGACAGCGACGCCGCGGCGTAGCCGATGATCAGCACCAGCAGGATCCAGCGGGTCGTCCGCACGCCCGACGGGTTGAAGACCCACTCGACGAAGCCCAGGACGACGACGCCGAAGGTGATCGCGGCCAGCAGCGTCATCACAGCCGAGTTGCGCCGCACCGAGAACCACGCGGCGAGCGCACCCAGCAGCAGGCCGACCCACACCGTCGTCCCGGAGCCGCCGTTGGAGCCGAGCACGTTGGCGAGGTTCGCCAGGAACATGAGCGCGAGCGCGAACGCCGCGACGTACAGCACCGATTGGTATGCCCGCGGCCGGTCGCCCTCCATCGGCGCCGTAACGGCCATCACTGCGACCAGGCCGAATGCCAGCCCGGCGTACACGAGATGGATGCCGGCTCCCCAGGTGTCCTGGAACCGGATCTCCAGCACGTACACCGCGGTGGTGAGCACGACCGCCCCGGCGGCCACGGTGTCGCCGCGGTGGGGCTCCGGTCGCAGGGCTTCGAGCGTGCCCGCCATCGCGTCAGATCCCGGCGTTCGGGACAGGCGCTTCGCCCGAGTAGTCGTAGAAGCCCATCCCGCTCTTGCGCCCGTACCACCCGGCGCTGAGCATCTTGCGCAGCGTCGGCGGCCGCGCGAAGCGCCGCTCGCGGAACTCGTCGAACAGCACGTCGCAGATCGAGCCCATCGTGTCGAGGCCGACGAAGTCCGCCAGCGTCAGCGGCCCCATCGGGTGGCCGGCGCCGGCCTTCATGGCGTCGTCGATCTCGTCCACCGAGCCGACGCCCTCCTCGTAGGCGCGGATCGCGTCGAGCATGTACGGCACGAGCAGCCGGTTGACGATGAAGCCGGCCTTGTCCTTGGTCGGGATCGCGAGCTTGCCCTGCGACTCTGCGAACGCGTGCGCGACCTTGAAGGCGTCGTCGCTCGTCGTCACCGCGCGGATGACCTCGACGAGCTTCATGACCTGCGCGGGATTGAAGTAGTGCAGCCCGACGAACTGCTGCGGGCGCGACGTCGCCGCGGCCTGGTCGATCACGGCCAGCGAGGAGGTGTTCGTCGCGAAGACGGCGTCCGGCTTGACGATCGCGTCGACCGCCTTCCACATCTCCAGCTTGGTCGGCAGGTCCTCGGTGACGGCCTCGATGACGAGGTCGCAGTCGGCGAGGTCGGCGTAGTCCGTCGTGCCCTGGATGCGCCCGCGCACGGCGTCGGCGTCCTCCTGGCTGGACTTGCCCTTCTCGACCGCCTTCGCGAGCTGCTTCTCGATCTTGCCGAGCCCCTTCTGCAGCGTCGCGTCGTCGACCTCCCGCAGCACCACGTCATAGCCCGCCGTCGCGGTCACCTGCGCGATCCCATGTCCCATGAGCCCGGCGCCCACGACGCCGACCTTCTTGATCTCCACGTTCATGCCCTTCCGTCCATGTTGACGGGCGGGAGCCTAGCTGCGGTGCCAGTCCACAGGGCCCGCCACGAGCGTGTGCGAGCCGAGCGGGCGGCCGAGCACGCCGGCGACCTCGCGCGTAGCGGCGAGCAGCGCCTCGAGGTCGATGCCCGTTCGAACGCCCATCTCGTGGAGCATCGAGACGAGGTCCTCGGTCGCGATGTTGCCGGTCGCCCCCGGCGGGACCGGACAGCCGCCGAGCTCCCCGAAGCTCGACTCGAACGAGGTGCAGCCCGACTCCAGCGCGGCGAGCACGTTCGCGAGGCCCTGGCCACGCGTGTTGTGGAAGTGCGCCGTGAGCTCGACGTCGGGCCCGAGCGCTGTGCGCGCGTGCTCGAAAAACGCACGCACCTGGCGCGGGTTCGCCATGCCGGTCGTGTCGCCGAAGCCGACCTCCTGGGCGCCCGCGTCGCGCAGCCGCTCGGCGATCGCGAACACGCGCTCCTCGGGCACATCGCCCTCGTAGGGGCAGCCGAAGCTGACGCTGATGACGCCTTCGCAGCGCAGGCCGGCCTCGCGCGCCCGCCCCAGCACGCGCTCGACCCCGGTCAGCGACTCCTCGATCGAGCGGTTGACGTTCTTGCGGTTGTGCGTCTCGCTCGCGCTGAGGAAGACGTTGATCTCATCGAAACGGTCACGGAGCTCCAATGCGTTGTCGAGCCCGCGCTCGTTCGGGATCAGCACCGAGACCGCGACGTCGTCGGGGACGTCGATCGCCTCGAGCACCGCGCGGGCGTCGGCGAGCTGCGGGATCACGTCGGGGCGCACGAAGCTGGTGGCCTCCATGCGCTTGACGCCGGTCCGGGCGAGCATCCCGATCAGGCGCACCTTGTCCTCGGTCCCGATGACCTCGGGCTCGTTCTGGAAGCCGTCGCGCGGGCCGACCTCGCGGATGCGGACGCTGTCCGGGAGCGCTTCGCTCATGCCAGGGACCTTAGACTCCGCCGCGCCCGTGCCCGACTCCGTCTCCATCCTCGGCGCCACCGGCGCACTCGGCTTCGGCTTGGCGGTGCGCCTCGGACGCGCCGGGACGCCGATCGTCATCGGCTCGCGCGACGCGGGGCGCGCCGCCGAGGCCGCCGCCAAGGCGCAGGCGGCCGTGCCCGATGCCACGTTCGAGGGGCTCGAGAACGCCGAGGCCGCACGGCGCTCGGACGTCGTGATCCTCAGCGTCCCGTTCCGCAACCAGTCCGAGAACCTCACGAACCTCAAGGAGGTCCTGCGCGAGGGACAGCTCCTCGTGGACTGCACCGTCCCGCTCGCCGCCGCGGTCAGCGGCAAGGCGACGCGGATGCTCGGCGTCTGGCAGGGCTCGGCGGCGCAGCAGGCCCAGGAGATGGTCCCCGACGGGGTTCGCGTCGTCAGCGCGCTGCACACCGTCAGCGCGGCGTCGCTCGGCGCCCTGGACCACGTCCTCGACGAGGACATCCTGGTGTGCGGCGACCGCAAGGCCGACAAGCAGGTCGCGATCGAGATCATCGAGCGCATCGAGGGGCTGCGCTGCGTCGACTGCGGCCGGCTGGAGAACTCCCGCACGACCGAGTCGCTGACGGCCCTGCTGATCGGGATCAACGCCCGCTACAAGACGCACGCGGGCATCAAGATCACGGGGGTCTGACGCGATGCCGGCCGGGAAGGTCGTGGTGCTCGCCGGCGGTACGGGTGGCGCCAAGCTCGCGCGCGGGATGCTCGACGTTGCCGGCGACGACCTCGTCGTCATCGCCAACACGGCCGACGACGTCGAGATCTACGAGGCGCACGTCTCCCCCGATCCGGACCTCTGCACGTTCTGGCTGGCCGACCGCATCGACGAGCGCGGCTGGGGCCTGGACGGCGACACGTTCGCGGTGATGGAGGGGTTGCGCGAGCTCGGCGAGGACGTGTGGTTCAACCTCGGCGATCGCGACCTCGCGATCGGCCTGCGGCGCGCGCAGCGGATGCGCGAGGGCGCGCGGCTGACCGAGGCGCTCGGCGAGCTCGGCGACGCGCTCGGCCTGCGCGCCCGCGTGCTCCCGATGAGCGATGCGCCCGTCCGCACGTGGGTCCTGAAGGGCGACGACTGGCTGCCCTTCCAGGAGTTCATGATCCGCGGGCGCGGCGAAGGCCCCGTCGACGGGATGGAGCTGCGCGGCATCGAGGCCGCGTCGCCGCCGCCCGAGGCGCTCGAGGCGATCGCCGCCGCCAGGGCGATCATCATCGGTCCCTCCAACCCCGTGATCTCGATCAAGCCCATCCTCGACGTGCCCGGCATGCGCGAGGCGCTCGCCGCGAGCCCCGCCAAGGTCGTCGCCGTCTCCCCCGTCGTCGCCGGCGAGGTGGTCAAGGGACCGACGGAGGCGTTCATGGCGTGGGCGGGCTTCGAGCTGAGCGCGACCGGGGTCGCCGACTTCCACGGCGACGTCCTCGACGGCATGGTGAGCGACGAGCGCGAAGCCGGCGACCTCCCGGTCGCGGTCATGGACACGCTCATGACCGACGGCCAGTCGCGCGAGGTCGTCGCACGCGAGACGCTGCGCTTCGCGGAGGCGCTGGCCTCATAACCACCTTCGCCGTCCTTCCCGTCAAGCGCTTCGAGCGCGCCAAGCAGCGCCTCGGTGGCGCCCTGAGCGACGGCTCGCGCTGGGCGCTCGCCGAGGCGATGGTCACCGACGTGCTGGTCGCGCTACGCCGCGCGGCGAAGGTCGACGCCGTGCTGGTCGTCACCTGCGAGCCGCGCGCCGAGTCGCTGGCGCTCGGGTGGGGCGCCGACGTCGTGTCGGACCCCAAGGAACGCGGCCATAACGAGGCGGCGGAGATCGGCGTCGCCGCTGCACGCGAGCGCGGCGCAACGCGCATCCTGCTCGTTCCGGGGGACTGCCCTTCGCTCGACGCCCACGAGGTCGACGACCTGCTCGGCGATGGCCCCGGGGTGATCGTCGTGCCCGACCGCCATGGGACCGGCACGAACGCGCTCGTCCTCGATCCGCCCGACGCCATCGCTCCCGGCTTCGGGCCGGGGAGCCGCGACCGCCATGTCGAGCGGGCCGAGGAGGCCGGACTGCATGTGGCTGTCCGCGAGATCCCGTCGCTCATGCTCGACGTCGACACCGGCGAGGACCTCCTCGCCCTCGAGGAAGCGCTCGCGGCGAGCACCGGCGGCGCCGCGCACACCCGCGGGATGCTGGCCCGCCTGGGCCGGCTGTGATCACCGCCGTCGCCGTCCCGGGGCTGCCCGAGATCGGCGAGGGCGACGACCTCGCTGCGCTGCTCGCGCCGCACGTGCAGCCGGGTGACGTGCTCGTGCTGGCCCACAAGATCGTGTCCAAGGCCGAGGGCCGCGTCCGGCGCCTCGCCGACATCGAGCCGACCGAGCGTGCCCGCGAGCTCGGCGGCGCCCTGCAGAAAGATCCGCGCCAGGTCCAGGCTGTCCTCGACGAGTCCGCCGAGATCCTGCGCACCGAGCGCGTCCTGATCTGCCAGACGCACCACGGCTTCGTCTGCGCCAACGCGGGTGTCGACGCGTCCAACGCGCCGGATGGCACCGTCGTGCTGTTGCCCGAGGATCCCGACGCGAGCGCCCGGCGGATACGCGCCTCGCTCCCACCCCGCCCCGCCGTCGTCATCGCGGACTCCTTCGGCCGCGCGTGGCGCATCGGCCAGGTCGACGTCGCCATCGGCGTCGCCGGCCTCGCCCCCGTCGAGGACTGGCGCGGGCGCCGCGACGCCACCGGCCGCGAGCTCACCGCCACCGTCATCGCCGTCGCCGACGAAGCCGCCGCCGCGGCCGACCTCGCGCGCGCCGGCAAGCTCGCCGGCGAGCCGGCCGTCGTCGTCCGCGGCCTGGACCGCTTCGTCACCGAGGACGACGGGCCCGGCGCCCAGGCACTGCTCCGCGTCCGCTCGGAGGACCTTTTTCGTTAGATGTAGGTACCAAGCGCGTTGTCCCTGGGCCGCTGGCGGGGTCGCGTCGGTGGGGTCAAGTCTTTCGTCGCCGCATGTGCGTGCTTTGGGCGAGGAGCGAGTGCGTTCAGCTCGGGCGCGGGCGATGCGCGGCGCCTGGACTGGTCATTGAGGGAAGCCAGCCGCGGCTCAGTTGTCACGAAACCCACCGCCACGGTGGTTTTCGTCACACATGCGTGGGCTGAGCGCGAGCGGCTCTCCCTCTCCCTCACCCGCAAGCAACCAACCCCAAGCCCGCCACAAACGAACCGCGCTGCGCGCCACCCGAACACACGCAAAGCACGCAAAGGGCGCAGAGACCCCGGATGAACAGATCAACAACGTCCCTAAGGAACTACACCTAGATGAGCTCTGCGATCAGCCCGGCAGCCCTGTCCGCCCCACCGGGCTCCACCGGCCGGTACGCCGGCGCGCTCCCGACAAGGGAGACGATCGCCGCGGCCAGCCGCTCCGGGCGCGCGTCCACGAAGTCCAGCGAGGTGCGGGCGCCGTAGCGATCGAGGCGATGGCGCACGTGGAACTGCTGCTCGAAGTGGCTTGCGAGCGGCAGCGAGACGAACGGGCGGCCGGCGGCCACGAGCTCCATCGTGGTCGTCAAGCCTCCCTGCACCACAGCGACGTCGCAGGCCGCCAGGTGCCGGTAGAGCTCGTGGACGTAGCCGACCACCTCAACGCCGTCGGCGGCGGGCAGGCTCGATGGATCGATCCGCGGTCCCGCGACGGCTACCGCGCGCAGCCCCGGCACCTGCTCTCGGGCGAGCGAAAGCGCCTCGATCGCGCGGCGCAGCAGCGGCGCGCCGACACCGGATCCGCCGACCGAGATCACGCAGACCGGCTCGTCGCCGAATCCCAGCTCGGCGCGCAGGGCCGAGCGGTCCGCGACCGCCCGCGGGTCGAACCCGGGGATGTAGCCGGCGAAGCTGTAGTGACGCTCGGTCCATTCGCGGATGCCCGGCAGGCCTGGCCCGAACTCGCGCGGGACGATGTCCTCGGGATCCCCGACGAAGATCGCGCGGTCGCGGATGCTCGGATGGCGCGCGACGTGCTCGAGCATCTCGGCGTTGCAGTCAGCCGTCAGGCTCGCCTCGTGCTCGCCGCCCGCGGGCATTGGCAGATAGCCGACGAAGTCCGTCAGCCAGGCCAGCGGCGCCGTCTTGCGCTCCGGGTTCTCGTGCAGGAAGTGGTCCAGCTCCCACGCCTCGTCGGCGATCCAGACGTCGAACGCCTCTTCGCGGACGAGGTCGTCGAAGACCATGTAGTTCGCGCAGAAGATCTCGTCCATCCGGCGCAGCGCCTGGAAGGCGTGCAGGTCGTGCTCGCCCGCCTCGCGGTCGATGTGCAGCGCCTCGCTGGCGAGCTCGGCGCTCGCGGGATGGATCGTCTCGCCGCGATGCTCGAGCACTGTCGTCACCGGGTCCTGCGCGAGCCAGTGGATCTCGAGGCCAGGCACCCGGCGGCGCAGCGCGTCGGCGATCGCGACGTCGCGCCAGGCATGCCCGAGCCCGATCGGCGAGGAGACGAACAGCGCTCGCGTGGGCCGGACGCGGCTCCGCTTCCAGGTCGACGACGCGGGCGGCACTCCGGCGACGCGCTCGGCGAAGTCACGCAGCAGGACGTTGACCTTCACGGGGTCGCGGGCGTGCGGTGCGTGCCCGGAGCCTTCGAACCGGATCAGCTGCCCGCCGCTGAGCTCGGCGGCGCGCACTCCGCGATCGAACGGGACGATGGCGTCCTCGGTCCCGTGGACGACCGTCACGGGACAGCTGATGCTGCGGCACAGCTCCTCGGCCGCCGCCTTGTCCGGCAGCCCGGAGTGGCCTCCGTCGACCGTGCGGATCAGCACCTCCGGCGAGGTGTCCAGCCCCCAGGCCACGCAGTCCTCGATGTGCTTGGTCGAATGCGGCTCGCACATGACGTGGCCGAAGAAGAACTCCAGGAATCCGCGGTAGTCGCGCAGCCAGTAATGGCGGTTGGACTTCGCCCAGCCCTCGTAGTGGTCCAGCTCGTCGTCGAAGCTCACGTCCGCGCGATCCGGCGGTGGCGGCGTGAGCATCGGGACGGTGGGCGCGATCGCGAAGACACCGTCGACCCGGTCCGGATGCCAGGCCGCCAGGTGCAGCGCGCGGAAGCCGCCCATGGAGTGGCCGGCTGCGACGACGGTCCGTTCGCCCGCGGCGTCGAGCACCGCGACGGCGTCTGCGACGTACTCAGGCCCGACGTAGGCCGACAGCTCCTTCGGGCGGTCCGAGAGCCCGTTGCCGCGCCCGTCGAACGCGATGACCCGGAAACGCCGGGCGAGGTAGGGGATTTGCCCCTTGTACATCCGCGAGTGCACGATCGACCACGCGGGCAGGAGCAGGATCGCCGGGCCCGCCCCGTAGGACTCCCAATGGACACGGACCCCGTCCCGCTCGACGAAACCCTCCTCGTCGGGCAGACGTGCCGGGGTCTCGGTGTCGCTCCGGCCCACGCGGTCGATCGTAGTGCTCACGGACGGGCCTCGAACACCAGGTTGAACGGCGTCTCGGCAGCCCGGCGGAAGCGGGTGAACCCGCCGCCTGCGACGACGTCGCCGATCCGGGCCTCGCCCGCCTGCGCGCCGAGCGCGAGCCCGACCTCCTGCGAGAGCGACGCCGGCGTGCACAGGAACGTCGAGAACCCGTAGTAGGCGCGCCCGACGGGGTTGAGGTTGTCCTCGACCCGGTCGCCTGCCATCGGCTCGACGATCATCCAGGTGCCGTCGGGCGCCAGCGTCCGCAGCACCTGGCGCGCCGCGCCGACCGGATCGCCCATGTCGTGCAGGCAGTCGAACATCGTCACGAGGTCGTAGCCCTCGCCCGGGTGCTCGGCGGCGCCTGCCACCTCGAAGCGGACGCGGTCGGCCACGCCGGCCTCCTGCGCCCGCTCCCGGGCGGTGGCGATCGAACCCTCGTGGTAGTCGGAGCCGACGAACGTCGACTTCGGAAATGCCTGGGCCATGAGGATCGTCGAGGAGCCATGGCCACAGCCGAGATCGCCGACCTTGGCCCCGGCCTCGAGCTTCTCGACGACGCCGTCGAGCGCCGGTAGCCACGCGGGGATCAGGTTGGCGTTGTAGCCGGGGCGGAAGAAGCGCTCGCAGCCCTCGAACACATCGTGGTTGTGCTCGTGCCAGCCGACGCCCTCGCCGCTGCGCGCCGACTCGGTGATCCGAGGCGAGTCGATCACGCTGCCGAGCGCGATCTGGAAGAACCCCGGCAGGTACGCCGGGCTCTGGTCGTCGGTGAGCGCGACGGTCTGCTCGGGCGGAAGCGTGTAGGTCCCGCCGGCCGGGTCGTAGGTCACATACCCGCCCGCAGCCTGGGCGTTGAGCCACTCGCGCACGTAGCGCTCGCTGGCGCCGCTGCGGCGGGCGAGCTCCACCGGCGTGAGGCCGCCGGCGCCGGCAAGCGCGCGGTACAGGCCGAGCTTGTCGCCCATGACGACAAGCGCGGCGTTCAGGGTCGCGCCAACCTCCTCGACTGCGCGGAACACGAACTCCTCGAGCTTCTGGCCGTCGATTGCGACGGGTTCTTCGATGGCTGCCATGTCGGCCTCCTGGTCGGATGTGCGGCGACCGTATGACCGGCAGCCACGCCTCGCGTCAGGGGCCCCACCTAGTTGTCCCCTCGCCGCGCAGCACTCGCATCAGGGGGCGGCAGGGGGCAGAATCGCCGCATGCTGCTGGGCCGCGACGACGAGCGTCTGGCGCTCGACCGGCTGCTGGCGCAGGCGCGGCTGGGCCATAGCGGCGTCCTTGCGCTCGTCGGGGAGCCGGGGATCGGGAAGACGGCTCTGCTCGAGCATGCGGCCGCCTGCGCGGGAGGCATGCAGATCCTGCGCGCGCGGGGGATCCAGTCCGAGGCGGAGGTTCCGTTCGCCGGGCTCGCCGAGCTGCTGCGGCCGGCGCTCCCGGCACTGGACAGGATCCCCGGGCCGCAGGCGAGCGCGCTCGCAGGCGCGCTCGCCCTCGAGCCGGCCACGGCGCAGGACCGGTTCGCGATCGGCGCCGCGACGCTCAGCCTGCTGTCGGCCTGGGCCGAGGAAGGCCCGATCGCGATGCTCGTGGACGACGCGCACCGGCTCGACGCCTCGAGCGCCGAGGCGCTGTTGTTCGCCGCCCGCCGGCTGGTCGTGGATCCGATCGCGCTCGTGCTCACCGTCCGCGAGGGGGAACCCTCCCTCCTGGATGGAGCCGACCTGCGCGTCTTGCGCGTCGGGGGGCTCGGGCGCCCGGACGCCGCCGAGCTGCTGCGACGGGCCGGCGCCGCGCCCGAGGCGATTGAGCGGCTGTACCGCGCGACAGCCGGCAACCCGCTGGCCCTCCTCGAGCTCGCCCCCGAGGCCGCAAGGCTGAGCGAGTTCCCGGCGGACGGACCGGTCCCCATCTCCGCGAGCATCGCGAGCGAGTTCGTTCGCCGCTTCGCCGGCCTGCCGGATCCGACGCGGCGCGTGCTGCTCCTCGCCGCCGCCGACGATGCAGGCGATCTCGCCACGCTCGCGCGCGCCGCCTCCTCCATCGGGCTCGACGTCGGAGATCTCGCCGCGGCCGAGCAGGCCGGCCTCCTCACCCTCGACGGGGCGCACGCCGAGTTCAGGCACCCGCTTGCGCGCTCAGCGGTGTACGCCGATGCGGCTGCCGGCGAGCGCCGCGTGGCACATACCGCGCTCGCCGCCGCACTGCCGGACCGCGACGTGGACCGTCGCGCGTGGCACCTCGCGGCGGCAGCCATCGGGCCGGACGAGACCGCCTCCCGCGCGCTGGAGCAGGCGGGCGAGCGCGCGCGAGGGCGCAGCGCGTACACGGTCGCCGCGAGTGCGTTCGAGCGCGGCGCGCGCCTCGCCCCGGCGGACGGCGACTGCGCGCGCCTGCTGCTCGCAGCGGCCGACGCGGCCTGGCTCGGCGGCGACGCGGAGCGCACGCTGGCGTTGCTCGACGACGCGCGGATGCACGCCACGGAGCCGTTGCTTTCGGCGCGGATCGACCATCTCCACGGCCACGTGGCGATGCGACGCGGCCCTGTGATGAGCGGGTACGAGCTCACCGTGTCCGCAGCCGACGAGATCGCGGCGGCAGACCCGGAGCTCGCCGTCGTGATGCTCGCCGAGTCGGTGCTCGGCTGCGTGTATGCGGGTGACCGGCGTGCCGGGCTGGCAGCCGCAGAGCGGGCCATGGCGCTCGCGGACCGACACGACTCGCGGCGCGCGGCGTTCTTCGCCGCGATGGCGCACGGGATGGCGCTCGTCGCGAGTGGCGCGGGCGAGCCCGGCGCCGCAGCGGTCCGCCGCGCGGTCGGGATCCTTGAGGAGTCCGACGAGCTGCGCGACGACCCGCGCACCCTGGTCTGGTCGGCATTCGGCCCGCTGTGGCTACGCGAGGCCGATGCCGGGCGCGGGCTCATCGACCGCGCCTTCGAGCGCGCCCGGTCGGCAGCGGCGATCGGGGTCCTCCCCACGCTGCTCAACCACCTCGGTCGCGACCAGGCGACGACCGACCAGTGGCCGGCCGCGGAGTCGAGCTACGACGAGGGGATACGCCTGGCGCGGGAGACCGGCCAGCGCACGGAGCTCGCGACGTTGCTCGCGGGCCTCGCGCAGCTCGAGGCCAAGCAGGGGCGCGAGGACTCCTGTCGCGTGCACGCCGAGGAAGCCACCGCTCTGTGCGACGAGCTGGGCCTCGGCCTCTACGGCACGTGGGCAACGCAAGCCCTGGGCAACCTCGAGCTCGGTCTCGGGCGCCCCGCGCTCTCGACAATCCACCACGAGGCCCAGGCCGAGGCGCTGCGGCGGCGCGGCATCGCCGACGTCGACGTCTCCCCCGCGCCCGAGCTGGTCGATGCGTACCTGCGGCTGGGCCGGCGCGAGGACGCGGAGGCGACTGCGGCGGGCTTTGTCGCCGAGGCGGAGGCGAAGGGCCAGCCTTGGGCATTGGCGCGCGCGGCGCGCTGCCGCGGCATGCTCGCCGCGTCCGGCGAGGCCGAGCCGCTCTTCGAGGAGGCGTTGCGGCTCCACGACCAGACCCCCGACCTGTTCGAGACCGCCAGGACCCTTCTTGCCTTCGGTGCCCACCTGCGGCGCAGCCGCAAGCGCGTGCGCTCGCGCGAGCAGCTGCGTGCGGCACTCGAGATCTTCGAGCGCCTCGGAGCCCGGCCATGGGCCGATCAGGCCGGCGCCGAGCTGGCTGCGACGGGCGAGACGGCGCGGCGGCGAGACGCGAGCACGCTGGACGAGCTGACCCCGCAGGAGCTGCAGATCGCGCGACTGCTCGCCGATGGCAAGACCACGCGCGAGGCAGCCGCGGCGGTCTTCCTCAGCCCGAAGACCGTCGAGTACCACCTGCGCAACGTCTACCGGAAGCTCGACATCGGCTCTCGCGACGAGCTCGTCGCCACGTTCGCGACGCCGCGCTGAGTCAGCCCACGCGCTCGACGCGCAGCTTGCGCACCCCGCCCGGCGTCTGGACCTTCACCGTCTTCCCGACCTTCGCGCCGATCAGCGCACGCGCCATCGGCGACTCGGCGCTGAGCTTGCCGGTCTTGAGGTCCTGCTCGGTCGTCCCGACCAGGGTGAACGTCTGCTCCTTGCCGGTGGCCTCGTCGACGAACGTCACCTTCGAGCCGAAGGACACGACGTCTCCCCCTTCCGGCACGTCGACGACGCGGGCGCTTCGCAGGCGCGACAGGAGCCGCAGGATCCGGGTCTCGAGATGGGCCTGGTCCTCCTTGGCGGCGTGGTACTCCGCGTTCTCCGAGAGGTCGCCCAGCTCGCGGGCGCGCAGGATCCGCTCGGCGATGCGCCGGCGCTCGTCGCCCTCCAGCATCGCGATCTCGGCCTTCAGATCCTCCAGGCCCTGTGCTGT
>JAWVFY010000131.1:0-2925 GCA_033855575.1 Solirubrobacteraceae bacterium | reverse complement strand
GAGGCGGCCACCGCCCGCCGACCCGTCGTGTGGACTTTTGGGTCCGCATAGCGGCCTGAACTGTCCACTCGACGCGCACTCGACGTGCCGACGGCTCGTCTGCCGGGTGGGGCTACGACTGGTCCATGCTCGACGGGCTGGCCTTCGTCCGGCGCTACGCCTGGTTCACCGACGACTGCTGGAACGACACCGGCTGCCGGCTGAGCTCGCTCGTCACGGGATCGTGAAGCGTGCTGCGCAGCCGCAGGAACGCGGTGGTGCCCAGCAGCGTCGGGATCCACAGCGCGAGGACGTGGTAGACGATCACCGCGGCGGCGGCCGGCGCGGCCGGGACGCCGTAGAGGATCAGCGCCGCCGCGATGCCGCCGTCGAGCACGCCCACGCCACCGGGGATGGGCAGCAGGTTCGACAGGTAGCCGATCTGGTAGGCCAGGATCAGCGCGCCGACCGACGGGGTCGCACCGAACGCCCGGAAGCTGACCCACAGCACCGCGATGTCGCACCACAGATAGGCGACCGCGCCGACCAGCCGCCAGCGCGGAGCCCGTAGCTCGCGGACGGAGTCGCGGACCACGTCGGCGGTGGTGTGCAGCCAGCGCACGTGACGGCGCTCATCGCCCGGCACACCCACACGGCCGGCAAGGGGCGGGATGGCCAGGAACGCGAGGATGCTGACCACGGCGAAGGCGCCGGGCAGCAGGCCCAGGAGCATCCGGTGCGGTGCCGGCAGCGCTCCGGCGGCGACGAGCAGACCGGCGACGGCCAGCGTGGCGGCGTTGATCGCGCTGGTCAGGAGGAACAGCACCGCGGAGCGCTCCATGAAGTGCCGCAGCGAGGCGCCCCTGGCCCTGGCGATCCAGGCGCCGAGGGCGATCCCACCGGCGCCGCCGGCGGGCACGACGGCGCCGAACGCCATCTCGGCGTACGCGATGCGCGACGCCAGCCGCCGCGGCATGCGATCGAAGACGAGCTGGAAGGCCAGCGCATAGCCGGCGCAGGAGGCCAGCTCGAGCAGGATCGCCACGCTCATCCAGCCGCCGTCGATCTCGCCGATCCGCCGCGCCACGCCCTGCAGCCCGGGGAGCGAGAACACCAGCGCGACCGCGACCGTGGCCAGCACGACCGCCGAGACCAGCCCGTTGCGCAGGCGGTGGCTCTCTCGGGAGGCGAGGTCCAGCCGTTGCTCAGGCCACGACGCGGAGATCTGGATGGTCGTCGACGACATCGGAGACGATCCCGTCGTGCCGTCAGGCGTGGGTTACGGCGTCTTCGTAGGCCAGCCGCGGCAGTCGCTCGAACGCGTGCGGGCCCGGGACGCCGATGTTGACGACGAGGTGCGAGCGCAGCTGCGTCCCGGCGAAGAACTCGGCGTCCACCCCCGCACTGTCGAAGCCGCCCATTGGACCGGCCGCGAGGCCCGCGGCGCGGACGGCGAGGATGAAGTAGCCGGCCTGCAGCGCACCGCTGTAGCGCGCCATCGCCTCGCGAAGCTCATCGTCGGCGCCGAAGTGGTCCCTGAGCTCCGGGCGAGCAGGGAAGAGCTCGGGGATGCGCTCGTGGAAATCCAGGTCGCTGGCCAGCACCGCGACCACCGGCGCGCGCGCCGTCTTGTCCCGGTTGCCCTCGGCCATCAGCGGGACCAGCCGCTCGCGGGCCTCGCCCGGGCGGATGAACAGGATCCGCAGCGGGTTGATGTTCGCCGCCGTGGGCGGGAGCTTCGCCAGCTCGTAGATCGCGCGCAGCTGCGCGTCGCTCACCGGGTCGTCGGTGAAGGTGTTCGCGGTTCGGGCGTCGGTGAAGAGGAGCCGCTGCGACGCCTCGTCGAGGGGCAGAGTGTCCTGCGGATCGAGAAGTGCGGTGTCCATGTCAGGTTCCCTTCGAAGATCGTTGCTACGAGTTCTACTCAAGTGGCTTGCAAAATACTAGCACCTAGCTTTCCATGGTGTCGAGTGGCTATGATGGACGTGTGAGCGAAACCGCCGCCACCGTCGGAGCACAGGTGCACGCGCCCCCCGCGTGCAACGACGCCCTCGTCCGCGCCTTCCAGTTCCTCGGGAAGCGCTGGAGCGGCGTCGTCCTCGGCTCGCTGGTCAACGGACCCGCCGGCTTCAGCGAGCTCTCGCGCGCGGTCGACGGCATCAGCGACTCGATGCTCTCCGAGCGGCTCAGCGAACTGGGCCGCGCGGGCCTCGTCTCGCGGACTGTGGATCCCGGCCCCCCGGTGGCGGTCGTCTACGAGCTCACGCCCGCAGGCCAGGCGCTGGTCCCGGCGCTCGAAGAGCTGACCAGATGGGCGGCCGAGCACCTGACGGCCGAGCAGTGCCCCGGCGCCTGACGGCGTCGCGGCCCGCTCTACTACGCAACCTCGTACTGACGTTGCCGGTGGTCTACTATGCGTGGTCGTAGCCCACGGCGACGGGAGTCCGATGAACCAGAAGCGCAAGCGCTTGACGGCCGACGAGCACGTGCCGGGCGCCTTCGAGGGCGAGACGGTGACGCGACGGCGCTTCATGACCGGGACGACGCATGCCGCCGGGGCGATCGCCGCCGGCGCCATCGTGCTGCCCGTCATCGGCTTCGCCGCCGGGCCGATCTTCCGCAGGCAGCCCATCCGGTGGCAGCCGATCGGCGCCCCCCGGGAGTTCACCGAGACCGACTACGTGCGCCGGACGATCTCACTGACCTCCGACCCGATCGGCGAGGTCGCCGACTCGACGATCTTCGTTCGTATGCGCAACCCGTCCATCGACGTGGAGCCGGCCGACCGCTGGAACCAGTACATCGCACTGAGCTCACGCTGCGCCCACGTCGGCTGCCCCGTCGACTTCAAGGCGGCGGCCGGCGCGTTCGTGTGCCCGTGTCACGGCGGCGTCTATGACTTCCGCGGCCTGCGCATCGGCGGCCCGCCGCCCCGGCCGCTCGATC
>JAWVFY010000130.1:0-4083 GCA_033855575.1 Solirubrobacteraceae bacterium | reverse complement strand
CAGTCGTGCAGCACCAGCGAGTGGCGCGAGATGAGGTCCTTGACGCGGCCGACGGTGCCGACGACGACCTGGCCGCCCTCGCGCAGCTGGGACTGCTGGCTGCGGATCGGCGCGCCGCCGAAGACGGCGACGACGCCGACGCCCTTGCGCAGGCCCTAGCCGCGGATGGCCTGAGTGACCTGGATGCACAGCTCGCGCGTCGGGGTCAGGACGAGCGCCTGGACCTCGTTGAGATCGGGATCGATCGTCTCCAGCAGCGGGAGGCCGAAGGCGGCCGTCTTGCCCGACCCGGTCTGGGCCTGGCCGATGATGTCGCGCCCCTCGAGCATCGGCGGGATGGCCTGCTCCTGGATGGGGCTGGGCGACTCGTAGCCGACGTCGTCGAGCGCCTTGAGCAGCGGCTCGGACAGTCCGAGCTCTGAGAACGTTGTCATGTGCCTTACCAGGCTAGTGTCGTCACTAGGTGCTCGGGTCGAGCACCAGCTTGCCCGTGGTGCGCCGCTGGGCAAGGGCGATCTGCGCCTCGCTCGCGCGCGCGAGCGGGTAGGTGCCACCGACGTGGACGCGCAGCTCGGCCCGGGCCACGCGCGCGAACAGGTCGGCCAACGCCTCCTGGACCATCGCGGGGTGGTCCAGGAGATGCTGGAACCAGAAGCCGACGACCGCCCGCGAGGTGCGCAGGAGCTTGCCGGTGCGCACCTCGTTCTGCTCGCGTGTGGCGATGCCGTAGGCGACGATCCTCCCGAACGGGGCGAGCGCGTCGAACGAGGCGTCGAAGGACGCGCCGCCGGCCATCTCGTAGATCACGTCGACCGGCGCGCCGCCGTTGGCCTCGACGAGCCGCTCGGTCAGGCCGGCCGGCGCGGAGTCGACGGCGGCGTCGGCGCCCTGATCGAGGGCGAGCGTGCGCTTGTCGTCCGTCGACGCCGTGGCGATCACGCGGCCCGCGCCCATCGGGCGAGCGAGCTGGACGAGCAGCGAGCCGGTGCCGCCGGCGGCGCCGTGCACCACGACCGACTCGCCGGCGCGCAGCTGGACGGCGGTGCGGTGCAGGTGCCAGGCGGTGAGGCCCTGCACGAGCAGGGCGACGGCGGTGTCGTCGGCGACCCCGTCCGGGACCGGGTAGGTGCGGTCGGCGGGCGCGGCCGCGTACTCGGCGTAGCCGCCGGTGCCGCAGAGAGCGATCACGCGCTCGCCCGTGTCCTCGCGCACGCCCACGACCTCGCTGCCGGGCACCAGCGGGAGCGTCGCCTTGGCCACGTACTGGTTGTGGCGCTGATGGGTGTCAGCGAAGTTCACGCCCGCCCGCGAGACGCGGATGAGCACCTCGCCCTCGGCGGGCTGCGGCGTGGGGAGCTCGACCAGCCGGAGGACCTCCGGCCCGCCGAACTCGGAGATCTGGATCGCCCGCATCGAGGGCGGAACGTATACCGCCGGCCTTCCGCGCTCGTCTTGACGCACACCGCCGCACCTGCGTGACGCCCACGCCGCCACGCTGGGAGGCGTGGGCGATCAAAGACGTCTGTCAGCCGCATTGGATCGCCCGAGCCTGGCGGCGATCGCCGCCAGCACCCACTTCGTGGTGTCGACGGGCGAGCTGTACGCGCGGGGCGTCAGCCGCGATCAGATCCGTCATCTCGTCACCATCGGCTTCCTGCATCGCCTGCATCGCGGCGTGTATGCCGTGGGCCGCAGGCCGGTGCCGTTCGCCGGGCGCTGCCGCGCGGCCTGGCTGGCCTGCGGCCCGGGAGCAGCGATCAGCCACATCTCCGCCGCCGCCGACTGGGGCATCCGCCAGACCGGCGGGCGCCTGCACGTCTCGGTCCCGCGCGGACGGGCCGGGCACCCGGACCTCCACGTCCACCGCCCGCGCTCGTTGCCTTCCGAGGACGTCGTGGAGCGCGACGGCTACGCGGTCACCTCCGTGGCGCGGACCGTGCTGGACATGAGCCCGGGCCAGTCCGTCGACACCGTGGGGCGCTGGATCCACGAGGCGGGAGTCCAGCGAGTGCTCGACGTGCGCGAGGTCTGGGCGCTGCTCGCCCGCCTGCCCCGGCATCGCGGCGCGCGCGTCGTGGAGGCCGCACTGACTTACGAGGTCGCGCCCACCCGGTCGGGCCTGGAGGAGCGCTTCCTCGGCATCGTGCGAAGGGCGGGCCTGCCGTCCCCGCGGGTCAACGACCACGTCTGGTCGGGCGTGGCCCTCGAGGAGGTCGACTTCCACTTCCCCGAGCTCGGGCTGATCATCGAGGTCGACGGCGCGCGCTACCACGCCTCGCGCTGGCGCCGGCGCCGGGATGCGCAGAAGGACGCCCGCTTTCGCGCCATCGGCAAGGTCGTCCGGCGCTTCCACGAGCTCGAGATCACCCTCCGGCCCGGGGACGTGGCCGCCGAGACCCGGCGCCTCGCCGCGGCCGGGCTGGGAAATGCGGCCGGGGCACGCATTTCCCAGCCCACGCCCTAGGCTGACGCGGCCATGAGCGTGACCGTCGTCGGATCCCTTGCCTTTGACGCCGTCGAGACGCCGGCGGGCCGGCGCGAGCGGATGCTCGGCGGCGCCGCGACGCATTTCGCGCTCGCCGCGTCGTTCTTCGACACCGTGCACGTCGTCGGCCCGGTGGGCGACGACTTCGGCGCGGAGGAGATGGCCATCCTGTCCACGCGCGGGACCAACGTCGACGACGTCGAGCGCGTGGCGGGCGGCAAGACGTTCTTCTGGGCGGGGCGCTACTCGAGCAACCTCAACGAGCGCGAGACCCTCGACACGCAGCTCAACGTCTTCGAGACGTTCCAGCCCAAGCTCAGCCAGGCGTCGCGCGACGCCGACGTCCTGTTCCTGGCCAACATCGTCCCCGACCTCCAGCACGAGGTCCGCGAGCAGTGCGAGCGCGCGCGGTTCGTCGCCATGGACTCGATGAACCTGTGGATCGACATCGCTCGCCCGGCGCTGGAGAAGGTCATCGCGCGCGTCGACTGCCTGATCCTCAACGACGAGGAGCTCGAGCAGCTGACGGGCGCGCCCAACCTCGTCACCGCCGCGGCCGAGGCGCTGAGCATGGGGCCGAGCGTCGTGGTGGCCAAGCAGGGCAAGTACGGCGCCGCGCTGTTCACCGCCGAGGATCACTTCTGGATCCCCGCCTATCCGCTGCAGACGGTCGTCGACCCCACGGGCGCCGGCGACACCTTCGCCGGCGGCTTCGTCGGCTTCATCGCCGCCCATCGCGACGAGCCGCTGAGCGAGCAGCTGCTGCGCCGGGCGATGGCCTACGGGACCGCCCTGGCCTCCTTCAACGTCGAGGAGTTCGGGACCGAGCGCGTCGCACGGCTGACCTCGGGCGAGATCGCCCCCCGCGTGGGCGAGCTGCGCCGCATCACGCACTTCGACGATCGCCCGATCCCGCTCCGCGGCTAGCCGGTCGCCCGCCCCTCGAACACCCGTCCAGAACGAGCCGCGTCGCTGCACTTCTGGCGCGTTGCCGCCCGATTGGGGTCATAGGGCGGCCACGGAGGGCCGCCCTACCTACGTCCGGGCCCGTTGCCGACGCGACGCGCCGGCAACGGGTACGCTCACCGCGGGATGGGTTGGACCTTCGTCTGGCTGATGGTGGCACTCAAGGTGCCGATCGCCGCGCTCTTCTACATCGTCCACTGGGCGGTCAAGGAGCCCGAGGCCGACGCGCTGCCCGGTGCCGACGACGGCGGCGTCAAGCCGCCGCACCGGCCGCGGCTGCCGCGCGGCCCCCGGCGCCGCGGCCCGCACGGCGCGCCCGGAGCGATGCCCAGCCCGCCCCGGGTCCGGCCGCCCGCGGCCGTCGTCCGCGCCCAGCCGCTGCATCACCGCTGAGCCTGCTGGCAGACTGCCGCAGACATGTCCGTTCTCTCCGACGCGTCCATCCGCGAGCTGGTCTCCAGCGGCCGGGTGAAGATCGAGCCCTGGGACGACGCGATGGTCCAGCCGGCGAGCGTCGACCTGCGCCTCGGCAGCTCGTTCCGCGTCTTCCACAACCACCGCGCGGCGGCCATCGACCTCCGCGACCCGCCGACCAACCTGACCGAGCACGTCCCGATCGAGCCCGGCGAGCC
>JAWVFY010000129.1:0-4525 GCA_033855575.1 Solirubrobacteraceae bacterium | reverse complement strand
CCGGCCGCGACGACGAGCGCCGCCAGCAGGGTGACCAGCACGTCCGCCACCCTCAACGGCACCGTCACGCCGGGTCAGGGCGCCACGAGCTACGCCTTCCAGTACGGGCCGACCGCCTCGTACGGCACCCAGACGCCGACCCAGGGCCCGGTCAACGGCACCAAGGCCAAGAAGGTCAGCGCCGCGGTGACCGGTCTCGTGCCGGCCACGACCTACCACTTCCGCGTGCTCGCGACCAACGCGGCGGGCACGACCTACGGCTCCGACGCGACGTTCGCGACCCCGGCGGCCAAGAACACCGTGACGATCGCTGCCGTGCCGAAGACGCTGACCTTCGGGCGCTCCACGACGATCGCCGGCCAGGTCAGCGGGGTCGGGAACGCCGGCGTGGCGGTCACGCTCGAGCAGAGCCCGTACCCCTACACGGCGGCCTTCGCCCCCACCGGAGTGACCACGACGACGAACGCCACCGGCGCCTACACGCTCGCCGTGGCGCCGAGCGTCAACACCCACTACCGCGTCACCGTCAAGACCAAGCCGCCGGTCACCAGTGCCGTCACGCCGGTCGCCGTGCGGGTCAAGGTCGGCCTGCGGCTCAGCGACCTCACGCCGGCCAAGGGCCAGCGCGTGAGGTTCTCGGGCACGGTCACGCCGGCACACGACGGCAAGCTCGCCCGGATCCAGAAGCGCACGAGCACGGGCGCCTGGAAGACGGTGGCCAGCACGCCGCTGGTGACGACGACGCCGGTCAACGGCGTCGCGCGGTCGAAGTTCTCCAAGCGGCTGCGGATCAGCTCCACCGCGACCTACCGGGTCAGGGTCACCCCGGCCGACGGCGACCATGCCGCCGGCACCAGCCCGGCACGCCGGGCCAGGGTTCACTAGCCGGCGCGCACCTCGCGCAGCGTCCCGTCCTCGGGGTCGAAGATGAACCCGCGGATGTGGTCGCGCGCGGTCAGCTCCGGGCTGGAGCGCAGTCGCAGCAGGCTGTGGCGGAGGGTGGCCTCGACGTCGTCGAAGGCGCCGAGCCGCCAGCTCGGCAGCACGCCGTCGGCGGCCAGCGCCTGGGCGAACCCGTCCTCGGAGGCGCCGTGCAGGCCACAGCCCTCGTGCATGACCACGACGATCTCGTCGGTGCCGAGCAGTCGCTGGGACACGCTCAGCGAACGGATCGCGTCGTCGGTGACCAGCCCGCCGGCGTTGCGGATGATGTGGGCGTCGCCCCGCCGGAGCCCGAGCATGGGGAACAGGTCGATGCGGGTGTCCATGCAGGCCAGCACCGCGACTCGGCGCCGCGGGCGCGGATCGAGCCCGGGCGCGGCCAGCTCGGGAGCCCGTGCAGCAGCCACGGCCAGCATGTCGTCGGCGTTCGCCATCGCGGTCGCCGAGCCTAGTGGGGCGGACAATAGGCTCCGCTCATGACCGACGCGCGCCGCGAGCGGATCGCCCGCAACGAAAGCCGCTTCCGCGACCTCAACGAGGCGCTGATGACCAGCGTCCACGGCCGGGTCGCCCGCGGGAGCGACCGGTCGGGGTTCGTCTGCGAGTGCGCGATCAGCGAGTGCCTGGAGGTGGTCAGCGTCCCGGTCGCCAAGTACGAGGAGGTCCGCCGCGACGCGCGCCACTTCCTCGTCGCTCCGGGTCACGAGCTGCCCGACGCCGAGCAGGTCATCGAGTGCGGCGACGGCTTTCTGGTCGTCGAGAAGCACCCAGACGTCGCCCCGCTCGTCGAGGCAACCGATCCCCGCAGCTAGCGGCTCGCCGCGGCGCTGACCAGCCGCTGCAGGTCCGACTCGTCGTTCCAGGCCCCGATCGACGCTCGCACGTAGGGCAGCCCGGCGAACGACCGCACGAGCACTCCGGCCTCCACGAGGCGGGCCGCCTCGGCCGCCGGATCGTCCGAGCGCCAGGAGACGAGCGTCGACGGGCCGCGCGGCGCCACCTCGCGGCCGGCCTCGGCCAGCGCGGCGGCGGCCTGCGCGGCCAGCTCGCGCCCCCGCGCGTGGACGTTCTCCCAGCCGAACGCGGCCAGCGTGTCGTGCGCGGCGAGCGCCGGCGCCACGGTCTCCAGGGAGATGGCCGTCATGTCGTGGGCGCGGGCATCGCTCCACACCCGCGTGGCCATGCCCAGCGCCGGCTCCTCGAGGTTCATGTAGGTCGGGGAGGCGGCGGCGAGACGATCGCGCCAGGCGGGGGAGACCCACAGCATGCCGGTGCCGACCGGGCCGCACATCCACTTCTGGCCGGATCCCGCGTAGAACGCGCAGCCCAGGCGGCCGACGTCGATCGCCATCGCGCCCGCGCCCTGCGCGCCGTCGAGGAGCACCGGGAGGTCCTCGGGCAGGCCGCCGAGGTCGCCCAGCACCTCGCCGGTCGTCCACGCCACGTGCGAGCAGGCGATCAGCCGCGTCGCGGGGCCGACCGAGCCGGGGAGGTCGGCGAGCGCGACCTCGCGGACCGTGACGCCCACGCGCTCGCGTGCGGCGATCAGCGGGCCGATGAGGCCGGGGTGCTCGTGCTCGGCGATGAGGATCTCGTCGCCGGCGGCGAGGTCGAGGCCGAGCAGAACGCGGGCGATCCCGTCGCTGGTCGACGTGGTGATCGCCACGTCGCTGGCCACGGCGCCCAGAACGCCCGCATAGGCGGCCCGGAGGCGGTCGCGGACCTCGATCAGCCGCTCGTAGTAGCCGCTCCCGCGACCCTCGGCGATCGCGTGATCGGCCACGTCGCGCAGTGCCGCGAGCGAGGCCCGGGGGACGGGCCCGCAGGTCCCGGCGTTGAGGTAGGCGCGGTGCGCGCAGACCGGGAACTCGGCACGAAGGGCTTCGGCGTCCACGCCCGTCACCTTAATGACGGGCGTGGAGCCGGGCCCTTCAGTGCGCTACCGGCCGCAGACGGGCCACTGCCCGCTGCCGTAGCGCCGGTAGACCAGCGCGGCGCGCAGGTACTGCTCCTTGACCGATGCGGCCGCCGGGTCGCCGTGGCCGCCGACGGCGCCCCAGATGTGGAACGTCATCTGGAACAGGCCGCGGTAGCGCCCGCCGCCGCCGATGGCGCGCGGGTTGCCACGCGACTCGCACGAGGCGATCGAGTGCAGCGTGCCGTAGGGAACGCTGCGCAGCGCCGCGCGGTACTCGCGCGACACGCGCCGCAGCGCCCGGATCTCCCGGGCCAGCGCGGTGTTCCTGCGCTGCAGCCAGGCCAGCCGGGAGCCCTTGGCGATGCGGTAGTAGCCGCGGGCCAGGTGGCGCCCCTGCAGCCAGGCCGCCTTGCGGGCGAGCTGCATGTGGCGCAGGTAGGCCCGGTGATGGGCCCGCTGGTGTGCGGCGGCCGCCTCCGCCTGCGGCGATGGTCTCGTGGTGGTGGCCTGCGACGGCGGGGTCGCAGTCGCCGCGAACGCGGCAGGCGCCGCCAGCACGCACAGTGCGGCCAGAGCGGCGATGAATCGCTTGAGCTTCATGGTGTCTGGTTGGTCCTCCTGATGCGGCGCACACGGGCACGACGAGCGCGCACGGGCTCGCATCGATCGGGTTGGACCGAGCCGCTGAAACCGCGGGAAGCGCGTCTTTCTGAACGTCCGACACATGCCGGCGCGCGCTCCGAGGCGGTTCTGGCGAGAGGCGTGCGCGAGGCACGTCTCGACTGCCCGGTGCCAGCACGGTACCAGCGGAAAGCGAACAGCTGTTCGGTTCAGGTCCGAACTGTGATCCATCGCACACGTGGCGTTACGCAGCTAGATTCACGCGATGCCGGTGCTCACCGTCCCCGTCGAGCCCGGGCCGCGCTCGCTCGACGCGCTGGCCGGTGCCGCGGGCGACGCCGCCGTCGACGCGGTCCGGGAGGCCGCGCGCCCGCTGCGGCGCCTGCGCGTCGTGCACCTCGTCAGCCCGCCGTTCGCGCCGCGGGCGCTGGACCTCCTGCGCTCGACGGTGCCGCTGTTGCGCGACGCCGGGCTCGACGTGCGCTGGCTGGCCGTGGCGGGCGACGAGCGCGCCGACGCCGCCGCCCGGGCCGCGGGCGATGCGCTGCGCGGCGGCGAGCCCGGCCCGCCCGAGGAGCTCGCCGCGTGGCGTGAGCGCGGGGCGACCGCGGCCGGCGAGGTCCCGCGGGGGACCGACGTGGTGGTCGTCCATGGTGCCGAGGGCCTGGCCCTCCTGGGCGGCGCGGCGCAGGCGCAGGCGCCCGCCCCCAGCTGGGCGTGGTGGGTCGAGGGCGACCTGTCGGCGCCCGATCCCGCCACCTGGGCGGCGGCCGGCGAGCTCGCGAAGGCGGCCGCCGCCGTCGTCGTCGAGCGCGAGGCGTGGACGCCTCCGGGGCTCGACGCGCAGGCCATCGCCCCGGCGGTCGATCCGCTTGCGCCGCGCAACCTCGAGATCCCCGCGCGGGTGGCCGGGCCGCTGGCTCGTGCGGCGGGCGCCGATCTCAGCCGGCCGTTCGCGGTGGCTGTCGCCGACGTCGACGGCTGGAGCCACGCCGAGGACGCGATCGAGACGCTGCACGCGGCGCAGGACGCGGGCGCGGGGGG
>JAWVFY010000128.1:0-10078 GCA_033855575.1 Solirubrobacteraceae bacterium | reverse complement strand
GCGCGCGAAGGTCCGCGGGTCGTCCGGGTCGGGCACGTCGTCGGCGGAGAACCCGGCGAAGCCGGCGAACTCGCGGCGGCGCCCCTCGCGCGTGGCGATGGCGATCTTCTCGTCGATGTGGTCGGTGAAGAACTGAAACGGGGCGTCCTCGCCGTACTCCTCGCCCATGAAGAGCATCGGCGTGAACGGGCTGAGCAGGACGCAGAACGCGGCCAGCGCCCGGCACTCCGGGGGCATCCGGTCGCCGACCGCGCGGTTGCCGACCTGGTCGTGGTCCTGGCTGAAGACCACGAACGCCTCGGGCGCCAGCATGTCCGAGGGCGCGCCGAACACGCGCCCGCGCACGTCTGACCAGGTCCCGTCGTGGACGTGCGGGCAGCGATACGCCTTGGCCAGCTGCCAGACGTCGCCGAAGTCGGCGTAGTAGCCCTCGCGTTCGCCGGTCAGCAGGACGCGCAGCGCGTGGTGGAAGTCGTCGGCCCACGCCGTGTCGCAGCCGAAGCCGTTGCCGGCGACGGGCTGCATGACCTTCGGGTCGTTCAGGCCGCTCTCGGCGATGACCAGTCCCGGCCCCGCCCACCCGGCCGCGTGCACGCGCTCGGTCAGCTCCTGCAGGATGTGGCGGGCGCTGGTGTCGTAGATCGCGTGGATGGCGTCGAGGCGCAGGCCGTCGACGTGGAAGTCGCGGACCCAGCCGACGGCGCTCTGCAGCACCCATTCGCGCACGCCGTCGGCGCCCTCGTCGTCGTAGTTGATCGCCTCGCCCCAGAAGGTCGCGTAGCGCTCGGTGAAGTACGGGCCGAAGGCCTGATAGGCGCGGTTGCCCGACGCGCCGATGTGGTTGTAGACGACGTCGAGGACCACAGCGAGGCCGGCGGCGTGCGCCGCGTCGACCAGCCGCGCGAGGCCCTGGGGCCCGCCGTAGGCCCGATGCGCGGCCGAGGGGTAGACGCCGTCGTAGCCCCACCCGCGCATGCCCGGGCCGTCGGCGACCGGCAGCAGCTCGATCGCCGTGACGCCGAGGTCGCGCAGCGCGGGGAGGTGGGGGATGGCGCCGTCGAACGTGCCCTCCTCGCTGAACGTGCCGACGTGCAGCTCGTAGATCACGAGGTCGGCCGGCGCCGGGGCCGCGAAGCCGTCGTCGGTCCAGGCGAACGCGCCGGTGTCCAGGACGCGCGAGGGGCCGCGCATGCCCGCGGGCTGCCAGCGGCTGGCCGGGTCGGGCCACGCCGTGCCGTCGAGGACCAGCTCGTAGTCGTCGCCCGCGGCGGCGGACCCGACGATGCCCTCGTGGACGCCCAGGCCCACCTCGGTCAGCGGGTGCTCCTCACCGCCGGTCCGCACCAACACGCGCTCGGCGGCCGGCGCCCAGACCCGGAACTCCACGCCGCCGGGGGCCGGCCGCGCGCCCAGCGGCCGGGCCATCGGCAGCTGGGCGGAGTGGAGGTCGGCGGGCACGCCAGCGGAGCTTGCCCACGAGGTGGGCGAGGCAATCAGGCGGGCCTGGTGCCCGTGATCATCAGGTTGTAGAAGACCCGCGCGGGGAAGCGCGGCTCGAGCACACGCTGGTCGACCTGCTGAAGCAGGAGGTAGCCGCGGTAGGCGTACTGGCGCCAGGCCCACGGGATGGTCTCGGGCGCCGCGCTGGCCTCGAAGGTCCGGTTCGCCCAGCCGAACCAGTTGGCCAGCAGCTCCTCGCCGCGGACCTTGACTCCGGCGAAGCGGGCCGCGCGGGCGAGCTCGGCGAGCTCCTCGGGCGTGAAGGCGTGGACGTCGACGTAGGCCTCGAGCGAGTGGTCGTCGGGCTGGCCGTTGCCGGAGACGTGGTGCTCGGCGGGGCGGGCGCGCATCGCGCGGCGCCACAGCGGCGAGAGCGCCGCCGCGCCGCGCTTGGGGTAGGCGGCGATCCGGTCGCCCACGCGCGACGGCTCGCCGGCGAAGAAGAACACACCACCCGGGCGCAGGACCCGGTGGAACTCGCGGAAGGCCGCCTGCAGGTTGGGGATGTGGTGCAGCACCGCGTGGCCGAGCACGAGGTCGAAGCTCTCGTCGGCGAACGGCAGGCCCTCGGCATCGGCCGGCGTCGTGGTGACGTCGAGCCCGAGCCGCTGCGCGTTGCCGGCCAGCGTCCGCAGCATGCCCGGCGAGATGTCGGTGCAGGTCGCCCGCTCGATCACGCCGTCCTGCATGAGGTTCAGCGTGAAGTACCCCGTGCCCGCCCCGATCTCGAGGCTGTGCTCGAAGGGGCCGGGGTGGCGGCCCAGGAGCTTGCGGACCTTGCCCAGCACCTGGTGGCGGCCGATCTCGCCGAAGTCGATGCCCCACTTGGCGTCGTACTCGCCGGCCGCGACGTCGTGGTAGCGGGTGTTGACCTCGCGGATCTGCTCAGCGGTGGGCGGTGCGGCCATGGGCGGGCGGGAGTGTAGAACGGCGGCTGGTGTCCTGATTCGGAAGTTCGGTCGCGGTGATCGGGATGCCTGAGCGTGTCTGGCACCGATCGGCGATCGCAGTCGTACTGGTGGTACGGCGAGGAGCCGACCGGTGCCGGGCGCGGTCAGGCGCCCGAGCGCAGCCAGCGAACGAACGAATCAGGACACTAGGCTCCGGCGCCCGTGGCCGAGCCCCAGCTCTACCTCCAGCGCGACCAGCCGCCCGGCGTTCCCCCGCTGGCGCTCACCGGCGAGCGCACGCTGCCCGACGTCCCGGAGGAGAACTACTGGTTTCGCCGCCACCTGGTCGTCTATGAGTGGATCGCCGCGCGGGTCGGCGGCCAGCACGTGGTCGACGTGGCGTCGGGCGAGGGCTATGGCGCCGACGCACTCGCCGAGCGCGCCGCCTCCGTCGTGGGCATCGAGCCCAACCCGGAGGCCTTCGAGCACGCCGTCGCGCGCTACCCGCGGGTGACGTTCCGGCGGGCCCTGGCCGACACGTTCGAGGAGCCCTGCGACGCGGTGGTCTTCCTCCAGACGATCGAGCACGTCCCCGACCCGGGCGCCGTCCTCGAGCACTTCAAGGGCCAGCTGCGGAGCGAGCGCGCCGGCGCGGTGTACGTCTCGACGCCCAACCTGCTGACGCTGGCCCCCGAGGGCGCCGAGAAGTCGGGCAACCCGTGGCACGTCAAGGAGTACCGCGCCGAGGAGTTCCGCGAGCTCTGCGAGGCGCATTTCTCCTCGGTGCAGCTGCTCGGCCTGTTTCACGCCCGCAAGCTGCGCCTGCACGAGCTGGCCATCCGCCACGCGCGCTGGGACGACATCCACGGCCGGCTGGGCCTGACCAAGCGGTTCTACGACCGCTTCACGCCGGCCATCTCGGTGCGCGACTTCGCGCTGCGCGACACCGGCCTGGACCGGGCGCTGGACTTCCTGGCCATCTGCCGCCCATGAGCGGCGCCGGCGGCCGGCTGGCCATCGTCCTGCACACGCACATGCCCTACGTCGAGGGCTTCGACACCTGGCCGTTCGGCGAGGAGTGGCTGTGGGAGGCGATCGCCACCAGCTACCTGCCGGTGCTCGACGTCCTCGAGCAGACCGGTGCGCCGATCACGGTCTCGCTGACCCCGGTGCTCTGCGACCAGCTGGCGGCGCCCGGCGCGCTGGACCGGTGCCTGACCTTCCTGCGCGAGCTGCGCCCCGAGTCCCACCGGATCGACCTGGCCGAGCAGCCCCCGGAGCTGCGCCCGGCTCTGGCGCTCAGCGCAGCGGACTACGAGCGGGCGGCGCAGCGCCTGCAGGGCATGGACCTGCTCGCCGCGTTCGCGCCGTACGCGGCGTGGACGTCGTCGGCCACCCACGCGGTGCTGCCGCTGGTGGCCACCGACGCCGGCGCCCGGCTGCAGGTCGTCACCGGCATCGAGAGCCACCGCGCCCGGTTCGGCGCGTGGCGGGGCGGCTTCTGGCTGCCCGAGTGCGCGCACGCCGGGTGGCTCGACGGGCTGCTCGAGGAGGCCGGGGTCCACGCGACGTGCGTGGACCTCACCGACGTCCTCGGCCTCGGCACGCCCGCCCAGCTGGCCCCGCTGCGCAGCGAGGCGGGCCTCACGCTGGTGCCGCTGGACCGCCAGACGATCGAGCTGGTGTGGAGCGACCACGGCTATCCCGCCGACGGCGCCTACCGCGACTACCACCACCGGACGCGCATGGACCACCGCCCGTGGGCGGTCGACGGGACGCCGTACGACGCCGATCGTGCGGCCGCGCTGGCCCGCGAGCACGCCGCCGACTTCGTGGCCCGCGCGCTCGTGCGCTCGCGCGAGGCGCCCGACGCGCTGGTCGTCTGCGCGATCGACACCGAGCTGCTCGGCCACTGGTGGTATGAGGGCCCGCAGTGGCTGCGGGCGGTGGTGGAGGAGTGTGAGCGCCAGGAGCTCCGGCTCGTTGCGCTCGACGACGCGCTCGAGGAGGTGACGCCGCAGGCCGCGCCCGCGGAGCTGCCGACGACCACGTGGGGCTCGCCGCGCGACCTGAGCACCTGGGACGGACCGGGCGTCGAGGCCTTCGCCTGGCGGGCGCGGCGCGCGGAGCTCGAGCTGGTCGCCGCGGGGCGCTCGGCGACGCCGCGGGCGGTCCGCGAGCTGCTCGCGCTACAGGCCAGCGACTGGGCCTTCCTGGTCGGGCGCGAGCTGGCCGCGGCCTACGGCCACGCCCGGGCCGAAGGGCACCACGACCGGCTGGCGGCGGAGCTCGCCTCGCTAGGCTCCAGCCCGCCGGAGCTGCGCAACCTGGCGCCGTTCGCGACCGTGGCCCCGTTGCTCACATGAGAGTCCTGATCCTGTCGTGGGAGTACCCGCCGATCGTGGCCGGAGGCCTGGCGCGCCACGTGCGCAAGCTCTCGGAGAACCTCGTCCGCGAGGCCGGCGCCGAGGTCCACGTCCTCACACGCGGCAGCCGCGACACCCCGCGCCACGAGGTGCTTGCCGGCGTGCACGTCCACCGGGTGCCCGAGACCACCACGCCCCGGGACCTCGACGCGTTCCTGGCGTGGGTCGACCGGATGAACGCCGACATGGTCGCCGCCGGGGCCGAGCTGGCCGCTGAGGCCGACGTCGTCCACGGCCACGACTGGCTGGTCGCCGAGGCCGCACACGCCCTGGCCCACCAGGCCGGAGTGCCGTACCTGACGACGATCCACGCCACCGAGTACGGCCGCCACCAGGGCTGGGTGGACAAGCACCCGCAGTCCCACATCCACGGCGTCGAGACCTGGATGGCCCGCCACGCTGACCACATCGTCGTGTGCTCGCACTACATGCGCGGCCACGTCGCCGACGTCTACGGCCTCGACGAAGCGGGCATCGACGTGATCCCCAACGGGATCGACCCGGAGGACCTCCAGCCCGTCGGCGATCTCGAGGCGCTGCGCGCGCAGTTCGCTGCGCCGGACCAGCGGCTGGTGCTCCTCGTGGGGCGTCTGGTCTACGAGAAGGGCTTTCAGGACGCGCTCGCCGCGCTGCCCGGCCTGATCCGCCGGCTGGGCAACGTCCGCTACCTGGTCGCGGGCTCGGGCACGCACGAGGCCGAGCTCAAGGAGCAGGCGCGCCGGCTGGGAATCGCCGAGCACGGGACGTTCCTGGGCTGGATCGGCGACGACGTGCTGCACTCGCTCTACCGGATCGCCGACATCACCGTGGTGCCGTCGATCTACGAGCCATTCGGGCTCGTCGCCCTCGAGGCGATGGCCAGCGGCTGTCCGTGCATCGTGGCCGACACCGGCGGGCTGCGCGAGGTCGTTCCCAACCGCGAGGTCGGGCTGCGCTTCCGGGCCGAGTCGCCGCGTTCGCTGGCGCACTGGGTGGCGCGGGTGCTGACCGACGAGGACCTGCGTGATCGCCTGATCACCGAGGCCTCCGAGCACGTCCTGGGCTTCGACTGGGCCGAGATCGCCGTCCAGACCGAGGTGCTCTACTCCACGCTGGCGCGCCGGGCGCGCAGCCCGATCAGTCGACGGAGCGCAGCGGCCCGCGCACCGGCTCGACCAGGCGCTCGCGCTTGACCCGGTAGAGCTCGCTGTCGGCGCGGCGGTAGAGCTCGCCGATGTCCGCGCCGTCGGCGGGGGCGGACGCCAGGCCCGACGAGCTGGCCACGCGGACCGCGAGGTCGGTGCGGATGCGCCGGGCCGCCGCCTCCCCGGACGCGCGGTCGGCGCCGGCCAGCAGCACCGCGAACTCGTCCCCGCCCAACCGGGCGACCGCGTCGGTCGGCCGCAGCGAGGAGCGGATGCGGTCGACGGTCCAGCACAGCAGCTCATCGCCCGCCGCGTGGCCGTGCGTGTCGTTGTAGCGCTTGAAGTCGTCGAGGTCGAGCAGCAGCAGCGTGGCCGGATGCCCGAGCCGGGCGACGCCCGCGAGCATCGTCGCGGCCGCGATCTGGAAGCCGCGGCGGTTCAGCGAGCCGGTCATCGGGTCGGTGCGCGAAGCCTCGGCGAGCAGCGCCCGGCGGCGCTCGTGGTTACGGGCCTGCCAGACGCTCATCAGCGCGGTGCTCGCCAGCGTCGCGCAGAACATGAGGACGAAGTCGCCGCGCGTCCCGCTGACCGCCGCCAGGATCACGTAGCTGAGCACCGAGGCGAGGCTGACCGTCACCACCATCGAGCGGGGGTAGGACAGGCCGGCGAAGACGATCGGGATGACCAGCAGGAAGGTGAACACGCTGGAGCCGCCGCCGTTGATGGCGGCCAGCGCGGTGATCAGCCCGATGTCCAGCAGACTCCAGGCGCCGAAGGCGGCCTCGCGCCAGCGGGAGCGCACGATCGCCTCCCAGGGCATGGCGAGTGTGACGCCACCCCCGACGGCCGCTGCCCCGATGATGATCCCGATGGCCGCCGCGTGGCGGTGCGACCACCCGGCGACGTAGCCCAGGCCGGCGACGCAGACGATGAAGGTGACCCAGACGCCGGCCGGAACCGAGTCGGTGCGGAACCGAAGCTCGGCCGGGTCGGCGGTGTCGCCGGTGAAGCTCGTCCCCCTCATGTGGTCACCCTCCCATGGTCGGGGGACCATGAGCAATCGGCTGTCCGTCCAGGGCCCCGATTAGCGTGCGCACATGGCCCAGGCCGCTCGCTCGGCTCCGCCGGTCCCCGTCGCCGTCCCGGGGCGCGATCGCCTGCGGGTCGTGCCGCCGCCACGGCGGCTTCCCCGGCGCCCCGCGCCTGCCGTCGTGCGTCGCCGCCGTGCCGTCGCGCTCGCGTGCCTGGCCGCCCTCGTGGCGCTGTCGGCCGCCGTCGTTCTCGGGGCGGGCGGCGCGACCGGCGCCGGCCGGATCGCGGCGCTGCTGCAGCGCGTCATGAGCGACCCGCCCGTGCTCTGCGACCACCTGTCCAGCGCGATGCTCCAGGCGGCCGGCGGTCACGCGGCCTGCGTGCGCGCCTCGCCCGCTCGCGCCCCGCGGGCCATGGTGCGCGACGTGCGGGTCGGCGGTTCGACCGCGTCGGCGATCGTCAGCACCGGCCAGGTGCAGGAGCGCGTTCGCCTGGTGCGCCAGCACGGGGCCTGGCGGGTCGACGACATCCGCTGACCACAAACGCGGTGCGTCGATCCGCTGGACGGATGACCGATGGCGCGTTCCTGGGAGTTCCCCGAGGATCGCCGGATGACAACCCACCGGCGCATCCTCGTCTTCACCGCCCTCGCTCTTGTCGGCGTGTCCTCGACCGCCACCGCCGCCGGCGGTCGCGCCGACAGCGGCACCGCGTGGCTGAGCGCCAACCACAGCGCAGGCGGCCTGCTGATCGTCTCGGGAGACGTCCAGGACAAGATCCTCGGCCGGGCCGCGATCGTCTATCGCATCAAGGCGACGGCGGCCACGCCCGGAACGGTCAACGCCACCTCGAAGTCGGTCACGCTCTACACCAAGAACGGTTCGCTCACCGGCACAGGCTCGGCCGTCGAGACGTTCAACGCCGACGGCACGTCGACCGTCACGAACGGCAAGATCTCGCTGAAGAAGGGCACCAGCAAGATGACGGGCCACTCGCTGGTCGGGACGTTCTCCGGGACCTACGCCAACGGCATCTACACCTTCACCTATAAGGCCACCTACAAGTAGGCCGCGCGCCCTCGCGCTGCGGCGGGCTCAGGTCCGGCGCAGCGCGAACTTGCGCTCGCGCTTCTCGCCCTTGGCCTCGAAGTAGTCCCATTCGGCCACACCGAGCTCGGTGGCCGGCTCGGCAGCGAACCACCACTCCTTGGCGATCCGCATCCAGTTGCGCGTCGCGTTGAGGTGGCCGAGCACGGCGAGCACCCCGGTCTGCATCCGCTGGCCCATCAGCTCGTCGGCGGGCAGGCTCTGCTGGCGGACGAGGTCGTAGAACTCCGAGCGGGGATCGGTCATCGCCTCGACCGCCGTCATCACGGTCTCGGAGTCGATGGTCACCTCGCGATCCTCCAGGTACCAGCCGCCGACCGCCTTGACGTGGCGCATGAGCTTCTCGGCGTCGATCCGGTCGGGACGCTTGATGTAGCCGATGTCGGCCAGCGCGTCGCGCACCGCGCGCGGGTCGTTCTCGACGGCAGCCTCGATCGCCGCGATCTCGAGCTCGATCTGCTCGGTCTCCAGCCGCTTGGTCATCCCGAAGTCCAGGAACGCCACGTGGCCGTCGGCCATCAGCAGGTAGTTGCCGGGGTGGGCGTCGGCGTTGAAGTGCTGCAGGTGGTAGACCGAGCCGAAGCAGAAGCGGAAGATGATCTCGCCGAAGCGGTCCTTCTCGGGTTGGGGTAGCCGCTTGACCTCGTCGAAGCCGACGCCGTCGATCCACTCGGTGACCAGCACGCGCTCGGTCGACAGCGCGGTCACCACCTCGGGGACGACGATGAACGGATGGCCGCGGTAGGCGCGGGCGAACGTGCGCTGGTTGGCGGCCTCGATCTCGTAGTCGAGCTCCTCGAGCACCCGCTCGCGCAGCTCGGCGGCGACCGACTTGGCGTCGAGCCCCGGGGCCAGTGCCTTGGCCAGGCGCATGATCAGCGCGGCGTTGGACATGTCCGCCGCGAGCGCCCGGGCCATCCCCGGGTACTGGATCTTGACCGCGACCGGCTTGCCGTCGAGGACCGCGCGGTGGACCTGGCCGATCGACGCCGCGGCCGCGGCCTCCTCCTCGAACGAGTCGAAGATCTCGGACACCGGCGCGTCCCATTCCTCGTCGAGCACGTGGCGCACCTCCGCGAACGGCATCGCGGGGACGTTGGTGCGGAGCTTGCCGAGCTCCTCCTGGTAGACGGCGCGGTACTCGTCGGGGATGAAATCGGTGTCGATGAACGACGCCAGCTGGGCGATCTTCGCCGCGCCGCCCTTGAGCTGGCCCAGCGTCCTGACCATCCGCTCGGCCGCCTCCTGGTGGTTGCCGCGGGCGCCCTTGATGCCGGCCGCGCCGACCGCGCGCCCGACCTCCGCCGTCCTGCGCACCCGTCCGGTGCGGAGGCTGTCACGATCGTCGGCCATGGCCGCGCAGGACTCTAGGCGACTGACCCTGAACGAGCTGCTCGCGCAGGCCCGCACCCGGATCCACCGGCGCTCGCCCGCCGACGCCTGGGCCGGCGGGGGCCAGATCATCGACATCCGCAGCGCCGATCGGCGCCGGGCCGACGGCGTCGTCCCCGGCGCGCTGTGGTTTCCGCGCAACGTCCTGGAATGGCGCGTGGACCCCGCATCGGAGCATCGTGACCCGGCGGTGGGGGGACTCGAGGACGAGATCCTGCTGCTCTGCGAGGAGGGCTATCAGTCCACGCTCGCCGCCGCCGTCATGCGGGATCTCGGCTTCGAGCGGGCGGGCGATGTCATCGACGGCTTCCGGGGCTGGCAGGCCGCAGGACTGCCGACCGAGAGGGTGCATCGCAGCAAGCGCTGGCGTAGGGTCGGCCGATGAGCGAACAGGCGACAGAGGCCAGGGCACGAGCGCGGGCGACGTGGTCGGCCGGACACTGGGACGAGGTCTCCAAGCTGCTGCCGGCGGCGGGCCAGGTGGTGTTGGACCTCGCTGGAGTGCAGGCGGGGCAGGACGTGGTGGATGTCGGGTGCGGGAGCGGCGGGACCGTCGCGATCCCCGCCGCGCTGCGCGGCGCCCGGGTCACCGGCGTCGACGTGACGCC
>JAWVFY010000127.1:0-5331 GCA_033855575.1 Solirubrobacteraceae bacterium | reverse complement strand
CGGTCCTTGCCGAGGTAGTGCATCCCCAGGTGCTCCCCGCGGCGCTCCTGGGCGAGCTCCATGACCTGGCCGATGTACTCGGTCGGCGTGAGGATCGAGGCCTTGATCATCGGCTCGCGGATCTCGGCGATCCGCGCCGGGTCGGGCATGTCGGAGGGGTTGTGGACCTCGATCTCGGCGCCGTCGGTCAGCGTGACCTCGAAGGACACCGAGGGCATCGTCGCCATGAGCTCGAGGTCGTACTCGCGCTCGAGCCGCTCGCGGACGATGTCCATGTGCAGGAGCCCGAGGAAGCCGCAGCGGAAGCCGAAGCCCAGGGCGTCGGAGGTCTCGGGCTCCCAGCTCAGGGCGGCGTCGTTGAGCGTGAGCTTCTCCAGCGCGTCGCGAAAGTCCGGGTAGTCCTCGCCCTCCATCGGGAACAGGCCGCAGAAGACCATCGGCTTGACCTCCTTGTAGCCCGGGAGGGGCTCGGAGGCCGCGTTGGCCCTCGTCGTCAGCGTGTCGCCGACGCGCAGCTGGGTCACGTCCTTGATCCCGGTGATCAGATAGCCGACCTCGCCCGCCCCGAGTTGCGCCACCGGCATCATCGCGGGCGTGAAGAAGCCGATGTCGTCGATGTCGGCCTGCGTGCCGGCGACCATCGCCTTGATCGCCTCGCCCTTCGTGAAGACCCCGTCGACCACGCGGATGTAGGCGATCACGCCGCGGTACTGGTCGAACTCGGAGTCGAAGATCAGTGCCCGCGGCGGCGCGGCGGGATCCCCGCTGGGCGGCGGCACGCGCTGGACGATCTGCTCGAGCACCTCGGTGACGCCCTCGCCGGTCTTGCCCGAGATGCGCAGGATGCTCTCGGCGTCCTCGCCCAGCAGCTCGGCGACCTCCTCCCCCACCCGCTCGGGCTCGGCCCCGGGCAGATCGATCTTGTTCAGGCACGGGATCAGCTCCAGGCCGCCGTCGATCGCCAGGTAGGTGTTGGCCAGCGTCTGGGCCTCGACGCCCTGGGAGGCGTCGACGACCAGCAGCGCGCCCTCGCAGGCGGCCAGCGAGCGGCTGACCTCGTAGGTGAAGTCGACGTGCCCCGGGGTGTCGATGAGCTGCAGCTGGTAGACGTTGCCGTCGCGCGACTCGAACAGCACCCGCACGGCCGCCGCCTTGATGGTGATCCCCCGCTCGCGCTCGAGGTCCATCGAGTCGAGCACCTGGGCGCGCATGTCGCGCGACTCCACGGTGTGCGTCATCTCGAGGATGCGGTCGGCCAGCGTCGACTTCCCATGGTCGATGTGGGCGATGATCGAGAAGTTCCGGATGAGCGACTGGTCGGCCATGGGCGCCCGCCCAGGGTAGGGCCGCTCGGACTACTCGTTGTTGGAACGCAGCGCGTCGCCGATCGCGCGCACGGGGTGGCGGGCCGCCTCTCGCCGGCTGCCGCGCTCGACCGTCGCCAGCAGCCCGACGCCCAGCGCGAGGATGGGGATCAGTGCGACGCCGGTGGCGATCAGGAACGGGCCCACGGGCCGGTCACGATACGCCGAGCACCCCGCGCAGGGCGGGCACGCGGCGGGCCGCGAACCGCGCCGCCTGCTCAGCTTCGCCGATCCCCAGCCACAGGACCGAGCGGGCGTAGGCGACGGCGCCCACGCCGAGCCCGCCGCCGACCGAGATGATCTGGCCGAGCACCGAGCGGCCGAAGACCTGGTCGAGCAGCGCCCAGACGATCCAGGCCACCGCTCCCAGGATGGCCGCCGCCGAGCACATCGCGAAGACTGCGGCGCCCGTCTCGCGGTCGGCCAGCCGGCCCTGCAGCTGAATGCGGGCCTGGCGGGCCTGCAGCAGCATCATCGCGGCGCTGGCCACCGCGGTCCCGATCACCGGCCCGGCGATTCCCAGGGGCTTGTAGAGCGCGAGGCTGACCACCAGGTTGACCGCCAGGCTGCCCAGCGCCATGGTCGTGGGCAGCCAGGGCCGTTGCAGCGAGAAGAACGTCCGGGTCAGCAGCAGGTTCAGGCCGCTGAACGGCAGGCTGAAGGAGAACCAGAACAGAGCGGTGGCCACCTCGTGGGTCGACTGGCTGCCGAAGGCGCCGTGCTGGTAGATCAGCCGCGTGATCGGCGTGGCCAGCGCCAGCGTCGCGGCCGACGCGGGGATCAGCAGCAGCGACACCAGGCGCATGCCGCGCCCCAGCAGCGAGCGCAGGCCGTCGTAGTCCGCACGCGCCGCGAAGCGGCTCAGCGCCGGGAACAGCACGGTGGCGATGGCCACGCTGAACATCCCCTGGGGCAGCATGTAGACGCGGAAGGCGGCGTCGATGGCCCGCGGAGCATGGTCGGAGATCAGCGACCCGAGCGTCGAGTTCAGCAGCAGGTCGAAGTTGATGATGCCCAGGCCCAGGGTCACCGGGACCATCAGCGTGAAGACCCGCCGCACGCGCGGGTCGCGCCAGTCGAAGCTGAGCTGCAGCCGGAAGCCCAGCCGAGCCAGCACGGGCGCCGCCATCGCCAGCTGCACGACCGTGCCGACGAGGATGCCGATCGCGTAGGCGTAGAGCTGGGCGTCGCCGTGGAAGAGCGGCTTGGTCGCCACCAGCAGGATGAGGATCACCACGTTCCACACCAGCGGCGAGATCGCCGGGATGGCGAAGTGGTCGTAGGCGTTGAGGATCCCCACCAGCAGCCCGTTGAGCGCCAGCAGGACCACGATCGGGAACAGCACCTGGCTGAGGCCGGCGGTCAGCTGGTCGAGGTGGCCGCTGAACTTGCTGCCGGTGAACAGCGGCATGATCACGCCGGCGCCGAGCATGAAGACGATGGTCACCAGCCCGAGGACGGCCAGGATCACGAAGAACAGCGTCGACGCCAGCTTGTAGGCCTCGCGCTTCTCGCCCCGCTCGATCATCTCGGTGAACACCGGGACGAACGCGGCGCTCAGTGCCGAGTCGGCGAACAGGCTGCGCAGCAGGTTCGGGACCTGGAAGGCGATCGTGAACGCGCTGAACGCGCCGCTGGTGGCGAAGTAGCTCGACGCCACGATCTCGCGGACGAGCCCGGCCACGCGGCTCAATCCGGTGGCGATCGAGAAGATCACCGTGTTGCGCGCGACCCCGCGCGCGGCGGGGCGCGCCGCGCTGGAACCCTCGGCCGACACCGCGGATGATGCTACGGGCGCGCGCGGCGTCACGGGCCCCGGCCGGCGCTACACTGCTCCGCGCTCATGGCCAACATCCATTCGCAGAAGAAGCGCATCCTCCGTTCCGAGCGCGAGCGGCTCGAGAACAAGCGCTACACGTCGACGATCAAGACCTACTTCCGCCGTCTCGAGACCGCGGTGACCGAGGGCGACGCCGAGACGGCCGCCACCGAGCACACGTCGCTGGTCAAGACGATCGACAAGGCCGTCAAGGTCGGCGCGCTGCACCGCAACAACGGTGCGCGCAAGAAGGCCCGGGCCGCGCGCCTGCGGGCCGGCCAGACCGCCTAGAACGTCTTTCGTCGCGTCAGGCCGCGGTCGTCATCGCGGCAATGGCCCGCACCGCGCTGGTGTCCTCGGCGAGCTCGGTCCCGCCACGGGTGTCGAGCTCGAGGTCGGCCAGCGCGACCAGCGCCGCTCGCAAGGCCTCCGGATCGGCGCCCCGCGCCTCCCTGATGCGCCGGTCGATCGCCCACGGGCTGCCCTTCGTGGTCGCCTTGACCTGCGCCGGGCTCTCGCCCTCGGCGAGCCGCGCCGCGATGCCCAGCACCTCGCGCACCCGGCGGGCCATCGACGGGATCAGCCGCGGCATCGTCTCCCCCTGCGCGCGCAGCTCGAGGAAGCGACGGATCGCCGTGGTCCTGTCGCCCGCGACGATCGCGTCGACGAACCCCCAGACCTGACGCTCTGCCGAGTCCGCGGCGACCGCCTCGACCTCCTCGACGCCGACATGCGCGCCCGGGCCGTGCTCGAGCGCGAGCGTCTCGAGCTCGCGCAGCAGCCGCTGCTGGCGCTCGCCGACATGGGCGATCAGCGCCTGAGCCGCGGCCCCGTCGAGGGCGAGGTCGAGCCTGCGCGCCTCGGCCACCAGCCAGCGCGGCAGGTCCTTGGCCTTCAGGCTCGTCTCGGCCGACACGTCCCCGCCGGCGGCCCTGACCGCATCGATGAGCTTGGCCGGCGCCTTCACGCGGCCGTCCTCGCGCGCGAAGAAGGCCACGGTCGTGTCCTCGCCCATCGCGGCCATCGCGGGAGCGATCGTGTCCGCGACCTCGCCGTCCTTCCAGCGCTCGACGCCGTCGACGATCACGAAGCGCCGGCCGATGGCGAACGTCATCGCGCACAGCGCGTTGGCCACGGCGTCGGGCGCGGCCGCCTCCCCCTCGAAGACCTCGACGCCGTTGACGCCGCTCTCGGACTCGGCGAGCTCGCGCAGCTTCGCCCGGCGCTCGCCGATCCGGCCGTGGTCGTCGCCGTGGATGAGGTAGGCGGGCTTGAACGAGGGCACCGAGAGCACCCATCCTAGGCATGGGTCTGGATGGCGATGCGGGCGGGCGGGCCGGACTCCACGTGCAGCCGGACCGTCCCGTCGCGGTCGGTGCGCAGCACGTGGGGAACCACCTGAAGCTCGCTCACCGTGGCGGGCGCGGGATGCCCGTAGGGGTTGTGGGCGCCGACCTCGATCAGCGCCACCGCCGGGCGCAGGCGCTGCAGGAGCGCCGGAAGCCCCGGGTCGGCGCTGCCGTGGTGGGCGACCTTGAGCACGTCGACCGGTTCGAGCGACAGGCCGCCGAGCACGTCGGACTCCGTGTCGGCGGTGAGCAGCATCGAGAAGCCGCCGTCGCGCAGCTCGGCGACGATCGCGCGCTGGTTGGGGTCGGCGCCGATGTGCAGCGCGGCCGGCTCGGGCGCCGGCGCGAGGACGTCGAGCTCCGCCGGCCCGACGCGCAACCGCTGCCCGGTGGTGGGGGCGACGAGCCGGACGTGCCGGGCGCGAGCGACCGCGGCGAAGCGATCGCCGTCCGGGCTGCGCACGCCGTCGCGGCCGTCGAGCACCATCCCCACCGGCAGGGCGCCGAGGACCGCTGCCGCGCCGCCCTCGTGGTCGGCCTGGGCGTGGGTGATCACCAGCAGATCGAGGCGCCGGACGCCGGCCTCACGTAGCCGCTGCAGGATCGGCCCGTCCGGCGGGCCGGTGTCGACGAGGATCGCCGCGCCGCGGTCCTGGATCAGCGTGGCGTCGCCCTGGCCGATGTCAAGCGCCGACACCACGAGCCCTGCGGGCGGACCCGGACCCCCACCCGCCCCGCCCGCCGCCGCCGCGGCGAGAACGCCGGTGGCGGCGGCGACCGCGAGCGCAGCGCGGACGGG
>JAWVFY010000126.1:0-8829 GCA_033855575.1 Solirubrobacteraceae bacterium | reverse complement strand
CCACCGCGGCCAGCGCGACGGTCTCCTCGGCCAGGCGCCGCTCGGCCACTCGCCGCTCGCCGAAGTGGCCGAGCTGGACGGCCACGGCCTTCAGGGTCTGGCGCAGCTCGGCGTCCAGCGGCTCGTCCCCGGTGCGCGCCAGCACCACGACGCCGGTGACGGCGCGGCCGACCCGGATGGCCAGCGCGGCGCAGCCGCGGATGCCCTCGCTGCGGATGGCGTCGGCCCGGACGAGGTTGTCAAGCGTGCTCGCGTCCTCGAGGCAGACCGTCTCGCCGACCTCCCAGGCGTGGCCGGCGAGGTCCTCGCCGCGGCCCAGGACGAGGCGGCGCGCGGCGTCGCCGAAGGGGCCGCCCGGCGTCCGGCGCCAGGCGGCGCTCAGCCGTAGGGACGCCCGCTGCGCGTCGACGAGCCAGAACTCGGCGTGGTCGAAGCCGAGGCCCAGGGCGAGCATCTCGAGGATCCCCCGGGCGATCTCCTCGGTGGAGCGGGCGGCCGCCAGCACACGGGCGAGGCGGTGCTCGACCTGCAGGCGCCGTTCGGTCCGCCTGGCGGCGCTGACGTCGCGCAGGAACACGGTCGCCACGCGCCGCCCGCCGACCTCGGTGACCGTGATCGAGGCCTCCGCCCACAGGACGCGCCCATGGTGATCGGCGATCTCCCGCTGCACCCGGCGCGCTTCGGGCGCCGGGTCGGCGAGCAGGCCCGCGACGTCGTCGTGGAGGTCGGGCCCGAGCAGCTCGGCCGATTGTCCGCCCACCACGTGGTCGGGCTCCCACCCGAGGAGCTCGCCGGCCCGCGCGTTGGCGCTCAGGACGTGGCCGCGGGCGTCGACCGAGACCACCGCGTCGAGCGCGGCGTCCAGCGCGGCGAGCGCATGCTCGCCGGCGTCCGTGGACGGCGGTTCTTCTCGCGGACCGTGATGCACGCTTTACTCGGGATCCCCCGACCAAACCCTATCGGGATCCGTCGGTCACCGCTCGGCGGCGGGACAGGCGATCCGGTAGTCGCAGATCGAGCACGCCGCGTAGGACGGCGTTGGCTCGAAGCCCTGGCCCAGGATCCCACCGGCGACCTCCGAGACGGTCTCGGAGATCCAGTCACGGTCGATGTCCTCCGTCGGGACGGGCACCTTCTGGTCGTCGAGCACGTAGAGGTAGCTCTGGCGTTCGGCGTCGACCTGCCACGCCTCCCGTGCCCCGACCGCGTAGAGCGAGAGCTGGACGTCCTCGCGCAGCTGCGAGGCCGACTTCGGCCGCCCCGTCTTGTAGTCGATCAGCTCGTAGCGGCCGTCGGGCAGCTCGTCGACCCGGTCGACCCGGCCGCGCAGCGTGTGCGCGCCCATCCGGAAGCTGAACGCCTTCTCGAACCACACCGGGCGCGCCGGCTCGGAGGCGAAGCGCGCGTGGTAGCGCGCCAGTGCGGCCGTCGCCTTCTCGTGCAGCTGGCGCTCCTCGTCGGAGCTGCCGAACCCCCCGCGGCGCCAGCCCGCCTCGAGCAGCCCGAGCAGCTCGTCCATCGATCGCTGCGCGGCGCCGTCGCGGGCCGGATCCCCGCCGCGGTGATAGCGCTCCAGCACCTGGTGGACGAGGATCCCGAAGCGCTGGTTGATCGTCGGCTCCGACGGGATCCGGAAGACACGCGCGAACTTGTACTTCAGCGGACAGGTCCGGTAGGTCTCGATGTCGGACGCGCTGAGCACCAGCCCCTCGCCGCGCTTGGGCAGGAACGGCTCGAGCGAGGGCTCGGCGCGGGCCGCCTGCGCGGTCGCCCGCACCGAGTCGGCGTGCTCGGCCTCGAGCAGGGCGTCGTCGATCGACGAGGTCAGCAGGATCTCGCGCTGCAGCGGCGTGACCGCCTGGAGCAGCCGGGCGTTGATGTCGGGCAGCGCATCGGCCACTTCCTGACCGGCGGGGCGCGCCAGGAGCGCGGCGAGCTTGACCAGCTCGAGGTAGCGCACCACGGCGTGCCCGATGTCGAGGTCGGTGTCGAAGCGCAGCTCGCCCAGGCTGGCGCCGACTCGCGAGACGTCGGTCAGCAGCTCGTCGCGCAGGGCGCGAAAGGCTGCGTGCAGGGTCTCGGCGGGCCCGAACAGCTCCTCCTCGCGATCGACCCACCCGGCGCCGAGGGCCTCGCGCGCCTCCTCGGCGAACGGCGACGGCGGCTGCGTGGCTGGGAAGGCGAGCACCAGCCCCTCCCGCGCCCGGGTCATCGCGACGTGCAGCAGCCGGCGCATCTCCTGGGCATGGGCGTCGCGGCTCTCGGGCGGCAGGCGCTCCTTGACCAGCTCGTCGGGGATCGGGTCCATCAGCCGGCGCCGCGCGCCCGGCATCCGGGAGGACTGCAGGCCGACGACGAAGACGTGGTCGAAGTCGGTGCCGGTCGCCGCCTCCATGGCCAGCACGCGAACGACCCGGGGGCCGGCGGGCGCGGCCAGCGCCTCGTCGTCCTCGCCCAGCCCGGCCTCGGCCACGGCCGTGAGCGACTGGGCGAGCTCGCGCGCCGAGGCCTGCGGCCGCCGCCGCGCGAAATCGCCGGCGAGCTCGGTCAGCCGCGCCAGTGCGCGCAGCCGCTCGACGACGTCGGCCTGCGCGGCGAACAGCTGCTGGCGGCGCAGGCCGAGCCGGTCGACCAGGCGGTGGACGAAGAGATCGGGCCGCGTCGTGTCCAGCGCCGCGGCCGCCTGGCGGTGGAGCTTGAGGAAGCCGAGCACTCGCTCGCGAGCCTCGGGCGGCAGCTGCGGCGACTCGGTTGCGGCGACGAGCGCGGAGACCATGTCGAGCTTGCGCCGGCGCGAGATCTGGATGCAGCGCGCCAGGTCGGCGGCGCGCAGCTCGACCGGCGGGCGGGCCAGGGCGCGGACGACGGCGCCGGCGTCGCCCGGATCGATCAGCAGCCGCAGCCAGGCCAGGACGTCGCGCACCTCGGCGCGGGCGAAGAACGCGGCCGCTCCCTCGACGCGGTGGGGGACCGAGCGCTCGTCCAGCGCGGCGGCGATGCCGCGGCCCTCCGAGCGGACGGAGCGCACCAGCACCGCGATCCGCTCGGGGGGCGTGCCCTCGCGGATCAGCCGCTCGGCCTCGAGCGCCACGTGCTGAGCCTGGGCGCGCTCGTTGGCGCAGCGCCAGAAGGCGACGCTGGCGGACGCGCCGGTCTCGTCGCGGCCGGTCAGGCGTTTGGCGATCCGCCCGGGGTTGGGCGCCACGACGGCCTCGGCGGCGCGGACGACGGCGGGCGGGCAGCGCAGGCTCTGCTCCAGGCGGACCTCGGTCGCGTCGGGTCGTGCAGCCGCGAGCTCGCGCAGGTTCTTGGCCGCGGCGCCGCGGAAGCGGCGGATGGCCTGGTCGTCGTCGCCGGCCACGGTCAGGCCGCCGTGCTCGGCGGCCAGCAGCGTGACCAGCTGCGCCTGCGCGTAGCTGAGGTCCTGGTAGTCGTCGACGAGCACGTGGCGCCAGCGGGCGGCCACCCGCGCGCGGACGTGGGCGCGGTCGCGCAGCAGCGCGACCGCCCGGAGCAGGACGTCGCCGGCGTCCAGCGCCCCGCTCTCGGCCAGCATCCGGTCATGGTCGAGGTAGAGGCCGGCGAACTCGCGCTCGCGCTCGGCGTGGGTGCGGCGGGCCTCGTCGTCTCCGTCCTCGCTGTCCAACCCGCGCGCCCACGCGTCGTACTCGGCGGCCGTCACCGCCTCGTCCTTGAGCCGGTCCACGCGGGCGACGACGCTGCGCAGGAGGGCGGCGGGGTTGCCGCGCAGGTCGTGGCGGCGCAGGGTCAGCTCCTCGATGCGCTCGAGCAGCATCGCCGCGCGGTCGGCCGGGCCGAGGACGACGACGAACGGGTCGAGGCCGGTCTCGACGGCCTCGTCGTGCAGCAGGCGGGCGGCGACGCCGTGCGGCGTGAGGACCGGCAGCTCCTCGTACGGGCGCGAGAGCAGTTCCTCGACCTCGCGGCGCAGAGCGTCGGCGGCGGTCTCGGAATGCGTGATGGCCACGATCTCCTCGGGCGCGGCGCCCTGCTCGACGAGCCATGCGTAGCGGCGCGCGAGGACCGCGGTCTTGCCCGTGCCGGCACCCCCCAGCACGATCAGCGGATGCGCCCCGAACTCGACCGCCCGGCGCTGCTCTGGGGTGAGGACGAGAAGCCCGGGGGGCACGTTGCAAGGATATGCCCCGCATGGACCCCGCCACGAGCGTGCTGCAGGCGGACTGGCTGGGCGCCTGCCGGCGCGCGGGCGATGGTCTGCGCGAGGTCCTGCGGACCCACCCGACGACCGCGCAGCGCGTGCGCGAGACCGGGTCGACGGGCGGCGGCGGCGACCGGACCCTGGAGATCGACCGGGCCGCCGAGGACGCGGTGTTCGCCGAGCTCGAGCGCCTCCACGGCGAGGGCCACCGCTTCTGCGCCGTCTCCGAGGAGCGCGGCGTCGTCTCGTTCGGCGACCCCGGCGTGCGCGTGGTCATCGACCCGATCGACGGCTCGACCAACGCCAAGCGGGGCCTGACCCATCACGCGCTGTCGATCGCCGTGGCCGACGGGCCGACGATGGCCGATGTCGCCTTCGGCTACGTCCTCGACCTCGGCCCGGCCGAGGAGTGGTGGGCGCGGCGCGGCGAGGGCGCGTTCCTCGACGGCGAGCGCCTGGATCCGCCGGGCGAGCGGCGCACGCGCTCGGGCAAGCTCGAGCTGGTGGCGATCGAGTCGGCCAGCCCGCACTGGATCGGCGCCGCGGGGGAGGAGCTCGCGCGCAGCGTCGGACGCGTGCGGGTGATCGGCTCGATGGCGATCTCGCTCTGTCAGGTCGCGGCCAGCCGCGTCGACGGCATGGCGTCGCTGTGGCGCTGCCGCGCGGTCGACGTGGCGGCGGCGCAGCTGATCGTGCGCGAGAGCGGAGGACTCGTCGCGTTCACCCGGATGGACGAGCCGCTCGGCGCGCCGCTGGATCTCGAGCCGCGCTCGCCGGTCGTCGCCGCGCGCACGCCGCGGGCGCTGGCCGAGCTGGCACGCCTCCCCGCGACGGAGCCGATCACCTAGTGCCGTGATTCGGACGTTCGGTTGCTGGCTGCGGGACGGTTCGGCGTTCGTGACCACGCTCGACGACGACGCCCGTGCTGGTGGCACAGGCGAGGAGCCGGGTGTTGTCACGGGCGGCGAGACGCCCGCAGACGGCCAGCGAACGAGCGAATCGCGACACTAGCCTGAGAGGGCATGGTCGACTGGACGGTGGCACGCAGGATCGCGGCGAGCGTGGCCGGCGATCCGGCGATGCCCGACCTTCCCAGCAACCTCGTCGAGCTGTGCGCCGACGCCGAGCAGCGCGTCGTCGCCTACACCGAGCTGACACCCGTGCAGCCGTTGCCGGTGCCCGAGGCGGTCGACCGCGCGGCCTGGGCGGACGCGAACCTGGCGGGCATGCGCGGGGTCCTCGACCCGATCGCCGGGAAGATCGGCACCGGCACGGGCCCGCTCCAGCCGGCGCTTCGTGCCGCCGGCGGCCTGCTGCTGGGGGCGGAGATCGGCGGGCTGGTCGGGCTGCTCTCCCAGCGCGTCATGGGCCAGTACGAGGTCCCGCCGACCGACCCCCACCGCGCGGCGCGGCTGCTCTTCGTCACCCCCAACCTCGCCGAGGCCGCGAGGCAGATGGACGTCGACAAGGGCCAGATGCTGCGCTGGGTCGCACTGCACGAGATCACGCACGGCGTCCAGTTCTCGGCGGTGCCGTGGCTGCGGGCCTACGTCGCCGGCCTGGTGGCGGAGCTGGCCGATGCGCTCGACGTCAAGATCGACGCGAAGGCCGCACTGCGCCTGGCCGAGCGCGGCCAGCTGCGGGCAACCCTCGGGCGTCTGCGCAACGACGGCATCGTCGGTGCGGCGCTGGGGCCCGAACGCCGCGCGCTGCACGACCGCATCCAGGCGACGAAGGCGATGATCGAGGGCCACTCCGAGCACGTCATGGACGCCGCCGGCGCCGACGTGCTCGAGGACCTCGCCGAGCTGCGTTCGGCGCTGCAACGGCGGCGCAGCGATCGCAGCCCGGTGATGCGCGTGCTCGAGAAGCTCCTGGGCCTGCAGATGAAGATGCGCCAGTACGAGACCGGCAAGGCGTTCTGCGACGCGGTGGTGGCGAAGGCGGGCGTCTCCGGCCTCAACCACGCGTGGCTGGCGCCGGAGTCGCTGCCCACCTGGGCCGAGCTCGAGGACCCGGCGTCCTGGCTGGCCCGCACGGCCTGAAACCCGGCGTGTAACCCCGACCGTTCGGCGGTTTACAAACGTGTGTTCGGTGGTATAAAACCGAACACACGATCGCTTCCGAACATCCTCCGAGGGAGACAGCCACCATGGCCACAACTGCCACCACCACGCGCAAGGCGACCGCCACCAAGCAGTCGACTGCCGCCAAGAAGGCCGCCGCGACTCGTTCGCGCAACCAGGCCGCCACCGCCCGCAGCCGCAGCGCCGCGGCCAAGAAGGCCGCCGCGACGCGCGCCGACCTTGCCAAGACCCCCGTCGACCGCGCGGTCGAGTACGCCGAGAAGGCCGTCCTCGTGCCGGTCGGTGCCGTGCTCATCGCTCGCGACAACGTCGTCACGACGGTCGACGGGCTGCGCACCAGCTACTCGACCCCCGAGAAGGCCCAGCGTGAGCTGCGCCGGTTCGAGCGCCGCGGCTCCACCGCGCGCAACCGGCTCGAGCGCGACGTCCGCAAGACCCGTACGCGCGTCGAGCGTGAGCTGCGCCAGCGCCGCGCGCGCGCCCAGCGCCTCGTCAAGCAGAACCGCACGCGCGTCCAGCGCGAGCTGAAGCTCCGCACCAAGGAGCTCGACCTGGCCCAGGCCCGCGTCGAGAGCGCCCTGCAGAGCGGCCTGACCACGGCCACGCAGCTCTCGACCGAGATCCAGAAGCGGATCGCCTCGGTCGCCTAGCCACGGCCACCTGTCGTGTCGCGAAGGGCCGCCTCCGGGCGGCCCTTCGTCGTTTGCGGCCGAGATTCCTAGACTCCGGGACATGCCCACGCGCGAGCAAGTGATGGAGTCACTGCGGGCGGTCATCGACCCCGAGCTGCGGCAGGACATCGTCGAGCTGGGCATGGTCCGCTCGATCGAGTTCGGCGACGCCGGTGCGGTCTCGGTGATGGTCTCGCTGACGACGCCGGGCTGCCCGATCCGCAACCACTTCCAGACCTCGGTCGTCCAGGCTGTCACGGCGCTCGAGGGCGTGACACGCGTGGACGTCGCCTTCGACGTGCTGACCGATACCGAGAAGGGCGAGCTGCAGCGCAAGCTCGGCCGCGGCGGGTTGCCCGCCGGCGCGCTGGCCCAGGTGGCCAACGTCGTCTGCGTCGGCTCGGGCAAGGGCGGCGTCGGCAAGTCCACCCTGACCGCGAACCTCGCCGCCGCCCTGGTGGCCGGCGGCAAGAAGGTCGGCATCCTCGACGCCGACGTCTGGGGCTACTCGATCCCCCGCATGTTCGGCCTGGGCGGCCAGCGGCCCCCGGTCTCGCCCGAGCGCAAGATCCTGCCGCTCGAGGCCCACGGCGTGAAGGTGATGTCGATCGGCTTCTTCGTCGAGGAGGACAGCGCGGTCGTCTGGCGCGGACCGATGCTGCACAAGGCGCTGACGCAGTTCCTCGAGGACGTGGCGTGGGGCGAGCTCGACGTCCTGCTCGTCGACCTGCCGCCGGGCACCGGCGACGTGTCGATGACGCTGGCCCAGCTGCTGCCCGACGCGAAGTTCCTGATCGTCACCACGCCCCAGCCGACGGCGCAGAAGGTCGCCCGCCGGTCGGCCGAGATGGCGCACAAGGTCAACCTCGAGATCTGTGGCGTGGTCGAGAACATGGCCGGCTTCGTGACGCCGGGCGGCGAGCGCTTCGCGATCTTCGGCGAGGGCGGCGGCCAGGCGCTGGCCGACGAGCTCGACGTGCCGCTGCTGGGCAAGGTGCCGCTGACGATGCCGCTGCGCGAGCAGGCCGACGCCGGTCAGCCGCTGGTGGCTGTCGATCCCGACGATCCGGCCGCCCAGGCGATCCGCCAGGCGGCCCGCGGCCTGCTGGCCCTCTTCCCGGCCCCGCTGCCGGTGCTGGGCATGGTCCCCGCGGCGCCGGCCGAGGAGGCTGCGGTCAGCGGCTTCCAGCTGCCGATGGTGCAGGCCTAGACGTTCTTGAAGTAGTCGGCGTTGACCTGCGCGAACTTCTGCCACTCGTCGGGCAGCTGGTCCTCGGCGAAGCACGCGTCCACCGGGCAGGCCTCGACGCAGGCATCGCAGTCGATGCACTCCTCGGGGTCGATGTAGAGCATCTCGACCTTGTCGTAGTCGGGCTCGTCCGGGGTGGGGTGGATGCAGTCGACCGGGCACACCTCGACGCACGAGTTGTCCTTGGTGCCGATGCACGGTTCAGCGATGACGTAGGCCATGGGCGTTTCTCTGTCTCGGGTTTGGTCTGCGAAAGGAGGGCCCGGGATCGTAGTACGGTCCGCCGCGCATGCTCCTCCTGACGGGTGCCACCGGGCTGGTCGGATCGGCGCTCCTGCGGCGGCTCGTCACCGCGGAGGGGCGCCCGCAGCCCGTCCGCTGCCTCGTTCGCGACCCCCGTCGGCTGGGGCCCGACCGTGTCCGCGTGCAGATCGCGCTGGGCGATCTCGCCGACCCGCCGTCGTTTCGCAACGCGCTGCGCGGGGTCAGCACCGTGGTGCACCTGGCGGCGACGATCCGCGACCAGCCCCGCGGCTCGATCGAGGAGCTCAACGGCGTGGCCACCTGGCGCATGGTCCAGGCGGCCGAGCGAGCCGGCGTCAACCGCTTCATGTTCTTCTCGTCGCTGAACTCGTCGACGTT
>JAWVFY010000125.1:0-5702 GCA_033855575.1 Solirubrobacteraceae bacterium | reverse complement strand
CCGTGCGCGAGCTCGCCGAGGAGGCGGCGGTCACCGGGATCGACCCGGCCGGGCTGGTCAAGTTCTCGCGCTGGATCACGCCGGCCGAGGTCAGGACGCGCTTCGACACGCACTTCTTCCTGGCCGCCGCACCCGAGGGGATCGAGCCCGAGGTCGACGGCAGCGAGTGCGTCGACCTCGGGTGGTTCACGCCTCAGGGCGCGCTCGACGCCCACCGGCGCGGCGAGATCCTGCTGGTGTTCCCCACGATCAAGCACCTCGAGCAGCTGGCGCCGTTCGCCACCGCCGGCGAGCTGCTCGAGTACGCCACCGGCCGCGAGGTGGTCCCGGTGCAGCCGCGGGTGATCGTCAGCGGCGAGACCGCGCGGGTGCTCCTCCCCGGCGAGCCCGGCTACGAGTAGGTTCTCGCCATGAGCCTGACCGTGGCCGTGACCGGGCCCACCGGCGAGATCGGCAAGCCGTTCATCCGGGCGCTCGAGCGCAGCCGGGACGTCACACGGATCATCGGGATGGCGCGACGGCCGTTCGACCCCGCGGCGCACGGCTGGAAGAAGACCGAGTACCGCCGCGGCGACATCACCAACCGCGGCGACGTCGAGGACCTGGTCGCCGGCGCCGACGTCGTGGTGCATCTCGCGTTCATCGTCCTCGAGGCCAGCGCCGGCACGCGCGACATCAACCTCGCGGGCTCGCGCAACGTCTTCGAGGCCGCCCGCGATGCCGGCGTCCAGCGCCTGGTCTACACATCGTCGGTCGCCGCCTACGGGTTCCACGCCGACAACCCCGAGACGCTGACCGAGGACGTGCCGCCGCGCGGGACCGAGAGCTTCCCCTACTCCCAGCAGAAGGCCGAGCTCGAGACCGTGCTGCACACCGTGCTCGACGGCGCGGCGACCAAGGCGTACGTGTTCCGGCCGTGCATCGTCGCCGGGCCCGACGCGAAGATGCTCGTCGAGGCGATGCCCTACGTGCGGCTGGGCGAGAAGCTGCCGGGCGCCGTCCGCGCGCTGTTCGACATGGTGCCGATCCTCAAGCCCGTGCTGCCCGACCCCGGCATCCCGTTCCAGCTCGTCCACCACGACGACGTCGCGGCGGCACTGCGCGCGGCGGTGCTCGGCCGGGGCGCGCCGGGTGTCTACAACCTCGCCGCCGCCGACACGATCACCTTCAGCGACCTGGCCAAGGCGCTCGGCTGGTACTCGGTGCCGATCCCCGAGCTGGCGGTCGACGCCACCGCCGAGATCGTCGCCCGCCTGCCGTTCGTGCCCGCCGAGGCGCGCTGGATCGAGGCCGGCCGCACCCCGGTCCTGCTCGATTGCGCGCGGGCGCGCCGCGAGCTGCGCTGGCGCCCGCAGCACACCTCGCAGGACACGCTGATCGAGACGGTCGTCGCCGCCCGTGGCGACCTGCAGGCCGGGGTCGACGCCTAACGGCTCCAGCTGGGCTGCGTGGCCTTGCGAGCCAGGACCGTCTGGGCGCCGCCGTCCCAGGCGATGGCCACGACGCTGCCGTCCGGGCTGTCGAAGTAGCCCGTCGTCGCCAGCAGCGCGGACCCGTCCCTGGAGATCCCCCAGCCGACCACGCCGTCGAACGAGCCGGTCGCGTCGGTGGCGTAGCCCGTCTGCGGGTTCACGCGCCACGCCTCGCTGGTGTCCTGGCCGCCGTACTCGGCCGCCAGCCGGGTGCCGTCGGCCGACCAGGCGAGCGGCGAGAGGCCGGCGAGCAGGAAGCGCGGCTGGGTGTGGGTGATCCGGCGTAGGCCGGTGCCGTCGGGCTTGAGCGAGTAGATGTCGAGCTTGTCGTAGTCGCCGCGCCTGGTCGCCGGACGGGCCCGGTCGAACGCGATGCGGTCGGGTCCCCACACGGGCGACGTGGCGTTGTGGTCGCGGGTGATCCGCCGGAGCGAGCCGCCGGTCAGCGACGTCGTGTAGAGGTCGGCTCGCACCGGGAACGTCTCGCGCGCCGCCCGGGAGAACACCAGGCCGGCACCGGCCGGCGAGAAGGAGACGCCGTAGAAGGCGCCGCTGCGCAGGCTGACCGCCCGGCCCGTGGCCACCGTCACCAGCCTGAGCGTGTACGGCCCCAGCTCCGGGCCGGTCGTGACCGACAGCACGGTGCCGTCGGGCGACCACTGGATGGCGTCGTAGTTCCAGACGTGGTGGGCGAGGGTCCGCGCCGGGCCGCCCGCCACCGGGATCACCTGCAGCCGAGCGCTGCGGGTCCCGCTGACGAACGCCACCTGCGTTCCGTCGGGTGAGACCTTGGGGCTCTGACCGCCGGCGACCAAGGCCCGGGGGGACAGACCGTCGTCGCCCGCCACCCAGACCACCGGTTTGCCCGCCCGGGCGCCCTTGACGTAGGCCAGCGTGGCGTGCGCGGCCGGCGCGGCCGCCAGCGCGGCCGCCAGCGCGGCCGCGACCGGCAGCTCGCGCCTCACGCGGTCACCAGGTCCGCGCGGCCGGCGGCCTCGAGTCGTGCGCGGTACAGCGGGAACGATGGCCGGACCAGCGGCACCAGCTTGAGGATCTTCCGCACCGGCCCGCAGGCCTGGATCTGCCCGCGGGCCAGCGCAACCGTCACGTTGACCTGGCCCAGGAAGAAGCGGTGGGCGGTGTCGGCCGCCATGGTCATCGTCACCTCGGGCGTCAGGTCGGTGGCCCCCATCACCGCACACGGCACGACCGCGCTGCGGATGTCGACGGTGATCGTCGCGTCCGGCTCACGGCAGCGGTACTGGACGATGGTGTCGGCCCGCTGGAACTGGGGCCCGAGCAACGGATCGGCGACGAGCTCCTCGAGGAGCCGGCCGATGGTGTCGTAGACGTCCTGCTCGCTGGAGAACACCCGCACGCGCGCGAGAATATCCGGGTAGGAGACTGTGCGCATGCCCTTCTCATTGCATCACGAGGCCGCCCGGCTCCTTCCCGGCCGCCGCGCCCTGGTCACCGGCGGCAACTCCGGCATCGGCCAGGGTTGCTGCTACGAGCTCGCCGCCCATGGCGCCGCCGTCGCGATCAGCTACGTCGGCCCGGCCGATGCGGCCGAGCAGATGTGCAGCGAGATCGAGGCGGCAGGGGGCCGCGCGGTCCCGATCGGAATGGACGTCGCCGATGAGGCATCGGTTCGCGACGGCTTCGCCGCGGCGCACCAGGCGCTCGGCGGCCTGGACCTGCTGCTCAACAACGCGGGCGTGGAGAAGCCGTTCGAGCTCGTCGACATGCCCCTGGCGGAGTGGCAGAAGGTCCTCGACGTCAACCTCACCGGCGCGTTCCTGTGCTCGCGCGAGGCCGCGCGGATGATGCTTGGCGAGACCGGCCCGCGCGCCATTCTGATGATGTCCTCCGTCCACGAGGTCATCCCGTGGGAGCAGTTCTCGCACTACTGCGCGTCCAAGGGCGGGATGAAGCTCTTCGCGCAGTCGATCGCCCGCGAGCTGGCGCCGCACGGCATCCGCGTGGCGTCGGTGGCGCCCGGCGCTATCGCCACCCCGATCAACGCGGGCGTCCTGGCCGACCCGGAGGCCAAGCAGAAGGTCGTCGACGAGATCCCCTACGGCCGCTGGGGCGAGGTGGCCGACATCGCCCGCGCGGTCGCCTGGCTGGCCTCCGAGCAGGCCGACTACGTCGTCGGCTCGACCCTCTTCGTCGACGGCGGGATGACGCTGTATCCGAACTTCTCCTGACGACTGGTAGCGTCGGCGCCATGAGCACCACCGCCTCCACCCTGCTGCAGAACTTCGTCGACGGCGAGCTCGTCGATCCGGCGTCGGGCGCCACGATGCCGGTCCTCAACCCGGCGACCGGTGAGGAGATCGCCCAGGCGCCCGACTCCTCGGCCGAGGACGTTGCCCGCGCCGTCAGCGCGGCGCGGGGCGCGTTTGACGGGTGGGCGGCCACGACGCCGGGCGAGCGAGCGCTGGCCCTGATCCGGCTGGCCGACGCGATCGAAGCCGACGCCGATGAGCTCGCCCACCTCGAGGCGGCCAACGCGGGCAAGCCGATCAGCGCGTTCCGCGACGACGAGATCCCGTTCATGGTCGACAACCTGCGTTTCTTCGCCGGCGCCGCGCGCTGCATGGAGGGCAAGGCATCAGGCGAGTACACGGCGGGCTACACCTCGATCATCCGCCGCGAGCCCGTCGGCGTGATCGGCCAGATCGCGCCGTGGAACTACCCGCTGATGATGGCCATCTGGAAGATCGGGCCGGCGCTGGCCACCGGCAACACGATCGTGCTGAAGCCCGCGCCGACGACCCCGATGACCGCAGTCAGGCTGGCCGAGCTGGCTGCCGAGTTCCTGCCCAAGGGCGTGCTGAACGTCATCTGCGGCGGCGACGACGTGGGCCGCGCGCTTGTCTCCCACGACGACATCGACATGGTCTCGATCACCGGTTCGGTCGAGGCGGGCAAGTCGGTGGCCCGGGCGGCCGCCGACTCGCTCAAGCGCGTGCACCTCGAGCTCGGCGGCAAGGCGCCGGTCGTCGTCTTCGACGACGTCGAGATGGAGACCGCGATGGAGACGATCGCCGGCACCGGCTACTACAACGCGGGGCAGGACTGCACCGCCGCCACCCGCGTGCTGGCCAGCGCCAAGGTCTATGACGATGTCGTCGCCGGCCTGGCCGAGCAGGCCAAGACCTACGTCCTGGGCGACACGATGAGCGCCGACACGACGCTCGGTCCGCTCAACAGCGCCGAGCAGCGCGAGCGCGTGGAGGGCTTCCTCTCCGGCCGCCCCGGCCACGCCGAAGTCGTCACCGGCGGCGCAGAGCCCGACCTCCCGGGGTTCTTCCTCGAACCGACGGTCGTCGCCAACCTGCAGCAGAACGACGACATGATCCAACGCGAGATCTTCGGCCCGGTCATCACCGTCCAGCGCTTCAGCGACGAGGACGAAGCCGTCGCCTGGGGCAACGGCACCCCCTATGGCCTGGCCGCCTCGGTCTGGACGCGAGACGTCGGCCGGGCGCTGCGGGTCGCCAACCGGCTGCGCTTCGGCTGCGTCTGGATCAACGACCACATCCCGCTGGCCTCCGAGATGCCGCACGGCGGCTACAAGCAGTCGGGCTACGGCAAGGACCTCTCGATGTACGCGCTCGAGGACTACACCGAGATCAAGCACATCATGGCCAGCCTCGGCTGACCCCGCCCGGCGGAGCGGAACTTCCCGCCCCCGCCTGGGTTAGAGTGCCGGAGAGCACGTGGAAGCTTCAGCCCTTTCAGCGCCGGCGGGCCTGGGCCGAGGGTCGGCTACCTCCCCCTGGCTGCGTCTGCGCTCCGACGAGCAGCTCGTCGGGCTGTTCCGCTCGGGCAACGAGGAGGCCTTTCGCGTCATCCACGACCGCTACCGCCAGCGGCTCTACGGGTACGCGCGCCAGATGCTGGGCGGCTCGGGGCCCGATGCCGAGGACGTCATGCAGGACGTCTTCCTGCGCGCCTACCGCGCCCTCCGGGTCGACGAGCGACCGGTCTCGCTGCGGGCGTGGCTCTACCGCGTGGCCCACAACCGCTGCGTCGACAGCCTGCGCCGGCCGGTGCCCGCGCCGGCCGAGGTCCTCGAGATGTCGCGCACACCCGGACAGGACACGCTGGTCCTGGCGGAGCGCCGGGAAGATCTCAGGCGACTGATCGAGGACGTTCGCCGGCTGCCCGAGCAGCAACGCTCGGCCCTGCTGATGCGCGAGATGGACGGCATGAGCTACG
>JAWVFY010000124.1:0-8539 GCA_033855575.1 Solirubrobacteraceae bacterium | reverse complement strand
TCGTTCACCTTCATCACCAAGACACCGCCCGCCGCCGTGCTGATCAAGCAGGCCATCAATCTGGCCAAGGGCTCGGGCGAGCCGCACAAGGAGAAGGTCGGCAAGATCTCTCAGTCGCAGCTGCGCGCGATCGCCGAGAAGAAGCTGCCCGACCTCAACGCTCACGACGTCGATCAGGCGATGAAGATCATCGCCGGGACCGCCCGCTCCATGGGCGTGGAGGTCGTCTAGCCATGGCCAAGCACGGCAAGAAGTACTCCGCGGCGCTCCAGCGCGTCGACCGGCTGCGCGAGTACGAGCCCGCCGAGGCGATCGGCATGGTCAAGTCGCTGAAGTCCTCGAGCTTCGACGAGTCCGTCGAGGTCCACATCCGCACCGGCCTCAACGTGCGCCACGCCGACGAGCAGCTGCGCGGCACGATCGCCCTGCCCAACGGCCTGGGCAAGAGCGTCAAGGTCGCGGTGTTCGCCAAGGGCGACAAGGCCCGCGAGGCCGAGGAGGCCGGCGCCGACGTGGTCGGCGCGGAGGACCTCGCCAAGCAGATCGAGGAGGGCTTCGACGACTTCGACGTCGCCATCGCGACGCCGGACATGATGCCGGTCGTCGGGCGGCTGGGCCGCGTGCTCGGGCCCTCGGGCAAGATGCCCAACCCGAAGGTCGGCACGGTCACCATGGACGTCGCCAAGGCGGTCGAGGAGTCCAAGGCCGGCAAGATCGAGTACCGCACCGACCGCACCGCGATCGTGCACCTGAACATCGGCAAGACCAGCTTCGAGGAGCGTGCGCTGCTCGAGAACTACGCCGCGGTGATCGACGAGATCATCAAGGCCAAGCCGGCCGCCGCCAAGGGTCGCTACATCCGGACCATCACCGTCACGTCGACGATGGGGCCTGGCATCAAGGTCGACCCGTCCCGTACCCGAGACATCCTCGAGGAGGCGCCCGCGGCCACGGCTGCTTGAGCGCTTCCGAGAGGCCAACCGCAGACCGCCGGCATCCGTAAGCCCGGCGCAGGAGGCCCGTGAACCGAGACCAGAAAGCTGCGGCGATCGCTGAGATCGCCGGCGACATCAAGGCGTCGCAGGCGATCATCGCCGTCGACCCGACGGGGCTGAGCGTCGCGCAGTCCGCGGAGATCCGCGGGCAGCTGCGCAACGCCGACGCGACGCTGCGGGTCGTCAAGAACACGCTGAGCCAGCGCGCCGCCGACGAGGCGGGCGTCGCCGAGCTCAAGGAGCTGCTGGTCGGCCCGACGGCACTGACGTTCGTGCGCGGCGACGCCGCGGCGGCCGCCAAGGCGATTAGCGACTACGCGCGGACGACCGACCTGCTGCCCTTCAAGGGCGCCTACATGGACGGCGAGCCGATCGGCGTCGAGCAGATCAAGGCGATCGCGCGGCTCCCGTCGCGCGACGTCCTCTACGGCCAGCTCGTCGGACTCATCGCCTCGCCGATCACCGGCCTGGCGCGCGGCCTCAACGGGCTGCTGTCCGGCGTGGCGATCGCGCTCGGGCAGGTCCAGGCCAAGGTGCAGGCCGGCGAGATCACGCTCGGGGGCGGTGCGGGCGAGCCCGAGCCGGCCGCCGAGATCGCCGAGGAGCCCGTCGCCGAGAGCACCGAGACCACCGATGCGGACCAGGACGCCGAGGCGCCCGTGGCCGCGCAATCTTCCGAGGAGCCGGCAGAAGGCTCTGACGACACCACCACTTCGAACAACGAGGAGTCCGAGTAGACATGGCAACAAGCACCGCAGAATGGATCGACGAGCTCAAGGGCATCTCCGTGCTCGAGCTGGCTGAGCGCATCAAGGCGCTCGAGGAGGAGTTCGGCGTGTCCGCGACCGCCGTCGCGGCCGCTGCGCCCGCCTCCGGTGGTGGCGGTGGCGACGCCGCCGAGGAGGAGGAGTCGAGCACCGTCGACGTCGTCCTCACCGCGGCCGGCGACAAGAAGATCCAGGTCATCAAGGTCGTCCGCGCGGCGACCGGCCTGGGCCTGAAGGAGGCCAAGGCGCTTGTCGACGAGGCTCCCAAGCCGATCAAGGAGGGCGTCGACCGCGAGGAGGCCGACAAGCTCAAGACCGAGCTCGAGGAGGCCGGCGGCTCCGTCGAGATCAAGTAGGGCGTCGCGGCGCGCGCCGCGACGCAGCGCCGTATCCAAGGGGCGCCGCCCGGCGCCCCATCGCGCGTCCAGAGCGGCAACGGTGCACCATGCGCCGATGAGCATCACCGCACGCATCACCAACACCGCGTCACGGACAGGGGCTCCGGCTCGGCTGGCCACGCGAGCCCACGCGTGGGCCTATCGGCGGCTGCGCGGCCGCGGCGTCGCGCGCTGGTTCGGCGCCGACGTGATGGTGCTCGAGACGGTCGGCCGACGGACCGGCCGCACGCGGTCGGTGCCGGTGATCTACGTGCGCGACGGTGACGACCTCGTCGCCCTGGCGGCCAACGCCGGACTCGATGTGCCGCCGTCGTGGTGGCTGAACCTGCGCGACGCTGCTCATGGCGTCGCGATGATCGGGACCGAGCGCCGGACGGTTCGCCCACGCGTCGCCCAGGGCGAGGAGCGTGAGCGGCTGTGGGCCAAGCTCGTCGCTGCCTATCCGCCGGCCGCCGACTACCCACGCTTCACCGACCGCGTGCTGCCGGTGGTCGTCCTCGAGCCGGTGCGCGAAGGCGCCTGACCCGTGCGGGTCCGTGGCGTCCCGGCGATGGCGGCCGCGGTGCTGGTCGTCGGCGCGGCGGCGCCCGCGGCTCACGCGTCGCGGACCGTCCGCGTCGGCCGCTCGGTGCTCGGCCGGCCCATCACGGCGGTCGTCGTCGGGCCGCGCGACGCGGCGCACAACGTCCTGGTCGTCGGCGACGTCCACGGCAACGAGCCGGCGGGCATCGCGATCACGACGGCGCTGCGCTCGCAGGCGCCGCCGCCCGGCACCGCACTGTGGCTCGTGCGCAGCTTCAACCCCGACGGGCTCGCCGCCGGCACCCGCCAGAACGCTCACGGCGTCGACCTCAACCGCCAGGCGCCCTATCGCTGGCGCCACCTGCCCCGCGGGCCGTTCTACGCCGGTCCGCGCCCGCTCAGCGAGCCGGAGTCGCGCGCGGCGGTCGGGCTGATCCGGCGCCTGCGGCCCGTGGTGACCATCTGGTATCACCAGCACGCCGCCCTGGTCGACGACCATGGCGGCGACCGGGCGCTCGAGCGCCGCTACGCGCGCATGGTGGGCCTGCCGTTCCGGCGCATCCCGGGGCGCTATCCGGGCAGCCTCAGCATCTGGCAGGACCATGCCCTTCCCCACACGACGGCGTTCGTCGTCGAGCTGCCGGCGGGCGCCCTGGCGCCCGCGGCGGTGCGCCGCCATGTCCGCGCCGTCCTGACCGCGGCCCGCAGTTCTGGACGTGCGGCCAACGCATGACCGGCGCGCCACGGGGCAAGATGGTCCGCGGATGACCGAGCCGACGCTCGCGCCTGCCCCTGCCGACTACCCGCCCGGGAGGTTCTTCGACGAGGTCTACGAGCCGGGCGGGACGCCGCGCCCACACGCACGCCCGCTGGCCGCCGAGCTCGGGCGGCTCGGCCCGGGCCATCTCGCCGCCGCCGGCCGGCGCCGCGACGCGATCTTCATGGAGCAGGGCATCACGTTCGACGCGACCGGCGAAGACGAGCCCGTCCGCGACCGCCCCTTCCCGCTGGACCTCGTCCCGCGGATCATGCCCGCCGAGGAGTGGGCGGAGATCAAGCGCGGGCTGGCGCAGCGGATCCGCGCGCTCAACCGGTTCGTCGACGACGTCTACCATGAGCGCGAGATCGTCCGCGAGGGGCTCGTGCCGTGGGAGCTGGTCGTCACGCGCTCGCACTTCGCCCGCGCGGTGCACGGCATCCGCCCGCCGGGCGGCGTCTACTGCCACGTCGCCGGCTGCGACCTGGTCCGCGACGCCGACGGGACGTGGAAGGTGCTCGAGGACAACGTCCGCACGCCGAGCGGGATCTCCTACGTGCTCGAGAACCGGATCGCGATGACGCGGCTCGTGCCCTCGCTGTTCCGTCACTACCGGGTGCGGGCAGTCGACCACTACCCGCAGCTGCTGCTCGCGGCCCTGCGCTCGGTCGCGCCGGCGGCCGAGGGGGAGGCGACGGTCGTGGTCTGGACACCCGGCCCGATGAACTCCGCGTACTTCGAGCACGCGTTCCTGGCCCGTCAGATGGGCGTCGAGCTCGTCGAGGCCTCCGACCTCGTCGTTCGTGACGACGTGGTCTACATGCGCACGACGAGCGGGCTGGAGCGCGTCCACGCGATCTACCGCCGGCTCGACGACGACTTCATCGACCCGCTGGAGTTCCGGACCGACTCGATTCTCGGGGTGCCGGGGCTCGTACGGGCCTATCGCGCCGGCACGCTCGCGCTGGCCAACGCGATCGGGACGGGCGTGGCCGACGACAAGGCGATCTATCACTACGTCCCGGAGATGATCCGCTTCTACCTGGGCGAGGAGCCGATCCTCGCCAACGTCCAGACCTACCTGATGCGCGACCGCGAGCAGCGCGAGGCGGCGCTGGCGCGGATGGGCGAGCTCGTGTTCAAGCCGACCGACGGCAGCGGCGGCAAGGGCGTCTTCATCGGGCCGGCCACCGCGGCCGACGAGCTGGCCGGCCTGGCCGACCTGATCCGCGCCCAGCCCGATCGCTGGATCGCCCAGGAGGTCGTCCAGCTCTCGACGGTCCCGACGGCCGACAGCGACGGCGTCCTCGCGCCGCGCCACGTCGACCTGCGCCCGTTCGCCATCTTCGGCGACGACATCCGCATCGTGCCCGGCGGCCTGACGCGGGTGGCGATGATCGAGGGCTCGATGATCGTCAACTCCTCGCGCGGCGGCGGCTCGAAGGACACCTGGGTGCTCGAGGACTCCGGCGAGCCCGACGACCGCGGCGAGCCGGCCGCACCCGAGTCGCTTCCCCCCGTCCTGCCCGGCCTGCGCTACGGGGGCTGGTCCAACCAGCACCAGCAACAACAGCAACAACAGGGTCGGTAGCCGATGCTCGCCCGCATCGCCCAGGAGCTCTTCTGGCTCGGCCGCCACGTGGCCCGCGCCGAGCACACGGCGCGGATGCTCGACGGCGTCTTTCAGACCGATCTGGCCGGCGCGCCGGAGGACCCGCGCGGCGTCGAGCTGACGTGGCCGGGCCTGCTGGCCATCCTCGGCGCCCGCGTGGAAGGGCTGGTCGGGCGCGACGACGCGCTGGCCCAGCTGACGCTCGACAAGGACGAGCCGGCGTCGCTGATCAGCTGTGTCGCCCGCGCGCGCGAGGGGGCGCGGACCGTTCGCGACGTCATCTCGGCCGACATGTGGGAGGCGGCCAACACCACGCACCTCGTCCTGAACCGCGACGACCTCTCGGGGCAACTGCTCTCCAGCCCGTACTCGGTCTACCGCTACGTCAAGGAGCGCAGCGCGCTGTTCTGGGGGCTGACGGCACGCACGATGCTGCGCGACGACGCCAACTCGTTCCTCGCCGCGGGCGGGCGGATCGAGTCGGCCGACATGGTCCTGCGGATGTTGCGCGTGGCGCTGCCGGTGCGGGGCGACGACGAGCCGCGCACCGGCCAGGCCCAGGCGCTGCTGCAGGCCGTCGGCGGGCTGCAGGCCTTCCGCCGCGCCGTGCCCTCCCCGCCCAACGCGGTGCCGGCGTCGCGCTTCCTGCTCTACGAGCGCTCCTACCCCGACTCGGTCGCCGCGTCGGTGGCCAGCGCGCTGCGCTCGCTCGAGGAGGCCGACCCGCAGCCGCGCAACTCGGCGCCCGTGCTGCGGCTGAGCCGGCTGAGCGCCGAGCTCGAGTTCCGCCGCCGCGGCGATGACCCGAGCACGGACCTGGTGGCGGTCTGCGAGCAGGTCCAGCGCGAGCTGGCGCTGGTCGACGCCGACATCGCCGGGCGCTACTTCGCCACCTCGGCGCCCCTGATCCCGTCGGGGGCGCGATGAACTTCCAGCTGCGCTACCTGACCCATTACCGATACGACCGGCCGGTCACTGAAAACCTCAACTCGCTGCGGGTCCGTCCCGCGACGACGTCGACCCAGCGCTGCGACGACTTCTCGATCCGCGTCGAGCCCGAGGCGCGGATGACCCGCTACGCCGACTACTTCGGTACCGAGGTCACCGAGTTCGGCATCGCGCGCCCGCACGACCACCTGATCATCGACGTCCGCGCCCGCGTGGTGACCTCCGAACAGGCCGAGCCGCCCGCCGCGCCCTGGGAGGCGCTGGAGGCGCCGCTCTACCGCGAGGCGGGCGGCGAGTTCCTGCTGCCCACCGGCGACGAGCCCGAGGATCCCGCGCCGCTCGTCGAGCTCGACGGCGAGCTCGACGCGCCCACGCCGATGGACACGGTGCACAGGCTCGTCGAGCTCATCCCCGACCGCTTCGTCTACGACACCGAGGCGACCTATGTCGGCTCCACGGTGGACGACCTCCTGGCGGCGGGCGGCGGCGTCTGCCAGGACTTCGTGCACCTCTCGCTGATCCTCCTGCGCCGCCGCGGCATCGCGGCGCGCTACGTCTCGGGCTACCTCTGGGCGGCGCCCGACGACGGCAGCACGGACTCGGTGGAGGTCGAGACGCACGCCTGGGTCGAGGCGATGCTGCCTGGCGAGCGCGAGCCGGCATGGGTCGGCATCGACCCGACCAACCGGCGGCTGGCGGGGGAGACCCACGTCAAGATCGGTCACGGCCGGCGCTACGCCGACGTGCCGCCGATCAAGGGCGTCTACGCCGGCTCGGCCGGCTCGCACCTCGAGGCCAGCGTGCAGATGTCGCGGCTGGACCCGGCCGCCAGCGCGCGGCCCTGACCCGGTTCACATCCCGGTGACGCACGGCGGGTCGCGATGCCGCAAGATTCCGGTGCGATGCGCCGCCTCCTGCTCCTGCTCGTCCTGCTGACCTGCGCCGGGCTGCCCGCCGCGGCCGCGCGTGCCGCGCTGCCGCCGATCCATCACGTGTGGGTCATCCAGCTCGAGAACACGAGCTATGACGCCGCCTTCGTCAACAACGCAGCCAACTCGTACCTCGGGCGGACGCTGCCCCAGAGCGGCGAGCTGCTGCGCCAGTACTACGCGACGGGCCACGTGAGCCTCGACAACTACATCAGCCAGCTCTCGGGCCAGGCCCCCAACCCCGACACCCAGGGCGACTGCCAGGTGCCGACCGACGTGGTGCCGGGCCTGCCCGTCGGCGACGGCCAGGTCCTGGGCGTCGGCTGCCGCTACCCGGCGGCGGTCAAGACGCTGGTCGACCAGCTCGAGGCCAAAGGGCTGACGTGGAAGGGCTACATGGAGGACATGGGCAACGACCCGGCGCGCGAGCCGGCCACGTGCGGCGACCCGCCGGCCGGCCAGCGCGACGACACCCAGTCGCCGACCGCCACCGACCAGTACGCCGCCCGCCACAACCCGTTCGTCTACTTCCACTCGATCCTCGACCCGCCCGGCCGCTGCGCCGCCCACGTCGTGCCGCTGCCGCCGCTGGCCAGCGACCTCGCGTCGGTCGACACGACGCCGAACTTCTCGTGGATCACGCCGAACCTCTGCGACGACGGCCACGACGCCACTCCGTGCACGGGAACGAACGCCAAGGGCACCAAGGACGGCGGCCTGGTCGCCGTCGACGCCTTCCTGGCCAAGTGGGTGCCGGTGATCACCGGCTCGCCGGCGTTCAACCAGGACGGCATGCTGATCGTGACCTTCGACGAGTCCAACACCAGCGACGACGCGGCGTGCTGCAACGAGCCCGCCGGGTTCAACACCCCGATGCCGGGGATCGGCGGCCCCGGCGGCGGCCGCGTCGGGGCCATCGTCCTGTCGCGGTTCGTGCGGCCGGGCTCGACCGACGACACGCCCTACAACCACTACGCGCTGCTCAAGAGCCTCGAGCAGGTCTTCGGGATCGATCAGTACCTCGGCTACGCCGGCATGACCGGGCTGCAGGCCTTTGGCGGCGACGTCTACAACCAGCCCGTCGCCGCGCTGCGCCGGCGTCAGCGGCCGGCCCAGTCGGCGCCGAAGACGGTCGCCAGGCGCCACACGTAGGCACGGCGCATGGCGTCGAGGCTCGCGGCGGGCCCGGCGAGGAGGTCCTCGACCCGGGCGCGGTCCAGGACGTCCCAGGCCGCATGGCCGGGCTGGGCGGCGACGGCTTCGCGCAGCTCGGCGAGCGCCCGGTCGAGGGGCTCGGCTGGCGTTGCCGCGGCTTCGGGCACGGATGCCCTCGCCGAGCGCCGCCGCGCCTCGGCGAGCGCCTTGCCGGCGAGCGTCCGGGCCCGCCGGGCGCGGCGGCCGACCGTGCTCTGGCGGCTCGGCCACGGGCGGTCGCCCTCGAACGGCAGGTCGACGAGCTCGGGCGCCAACCGCTCGAGGACCTCGAGGTGGAACCGCTCCCGCGCCCGCTCACCCGCCGGCAGCCCGAGCAGGTCCGGCAGCAGCCGAGCCGACCACAGCGCCGACGTCGAATCCCGCACGGGCTCGACCGCCGCATGCGTCGGCGCCGCC
>JAWVFY010000123.1:0-3720 GCA_033855575.1 Solirubrobacteraceae bacterium | reverse complement strand
CGCCGGGCCGTCCCCGTGCGCTTCGCGCCGACCACCGGCCTGTCGGCGACCACGGGGGGCACGCGTCAGACGACCGGGGCGGGCCAGGTCCTGAGCCTCCCGGCCGGCTACGGCGCGACGTTCCCCGGGACGATCCGAGCCCTGGCCGGCCGCGCCGGCGGCGTGCTGCTCGCGCAGCAGACCGCGGCGAACCTGCACGCCCGACCCGGGGACGCGATCACGATCGGCCGCCCCGGCCTGCCGCCCGCGAAGGTCCGCGTGGACGGCGTCGTCGACCTCGCCGCCGCCGACTCGCTCTTCCAGCGCGTCGGCGCCCCCGCCGGCGCCCAGCCCCAGGCGCCGCCCGACAACGTCGTCGTGCTGTCGCCGGCGACCTTCCGGCGCGTCGAGGGGCCCGTGGCCGCCCGGCGCCCGGACCTGGTGCGGACCCAGGTCCACGTGACCCTCTCCCACGATCGCCTCGCCCACGCGCCGAGCAGCGCCTACGGCCAGGCGACGGCCATGGCGCGCAACGTCGAGAGCCGCCTCGCCGGCTCCGGTCTCGTCGGCGACAACCTCGGGTCCGCGCTCGACCAGGCACGGACCGACGCGCTCTACGCACAGCTGCTGTTCCTGTTCCTCGGCGTTCCCGGCGCTGCGCTCGCGGGGATCATGACCGCGTCGATCGCGGCGGTGGGCGCCAACCGCCGCCGCCGCGATGCGGCGCTCCTGCGCACCCGCGGCGCGACCACGCGAGCGCTCGTGCGGATCGCGCTGGCCGAGACCGCGCTCGCCGGCGGCATCGGCGTCCCCGTCGGCCTCGGATCGGCGCTGCTCATCGGCCACGCGGCGTTCGGGGCGGCCAGCTTCGGCGCGAGCACGCTGGTCGCGGTGCTGTGGGCCGCGGGGGCGGCGCTCACCGGGCTGGTGATCGCCGCCGCGGCCATCGCCCTGCCCGCCTGGCGCGATGCCCGCAACCTGACCGTCGCGGGCCAGCGCCGCCAGGTCGGTCGCCGCGACGGCGCCCCGCGTTGGAAGCGCCAAGGGCTCGACTTCGTCGCGCTGGCCGGCTCGGCGCTCGTCTACTGGCAGGCCTCCAAGAACGGCTACAACCTCGTCCTGGCCCCCGAGGGCGTGCCGCAGGTCTCGGTCAACTGGTACGCGTTGCTGGCGCCGGTGCTGGCCTGGATCGGGGCCGGGCTGCTCGCCTACCGGATCGCCGACGGCGTCCTGATGCGCGGAGGCCGGCCGCTGGCCAGGGCGCTGCGGCCCGTGGCCGGCGAGTTGGCCGCCACGGTGGCGGCCACCATGTTGCGCCAGCGCCGCATGCTGGCCGGCGCCGTCGCGCTGACCGCGCTGACCGCCGCGTTCGCCGCGTCGACCGCGGTGTTCAACTCCACCTACGAGCAGCAGGCCACGGCCGACGCGCGGCTGACCAACGGCGCCGACGTCACGGTCACCGAGTCGCCGGGGGCCAACGCCGGGCCCGGGCAGGCAGCGGTGCTCGCGCGGATCCCCGGGGTCCGCAGCGTCGAGCCCCTCCAGCACCGCTTCGCCTACGTGGGCGCCGACCTCCAGGATCTCTACGGCGTCCGGCCGCAGACGATCGCCGCGGCGGGGCAGCTCCAGAACGGCTGGTTCGCCGGCGGCACTGCACGGGACCTCCTCGGCGCCCTGGCGACGCGCCCCGACGGCGTGCTGGTCTCGGCCGAGACGGTCAAGGACTTCCAGCTCTCCCAGGGCGACCTGCTGCGCCTGCGGCTGCAGGACGCCAACACCAAGCGCTTCACGACCGTGCCCTTCCACTACGTCGGGGTGGTCAAGGAGTTCCCGACTGCGCCCAAGGACTCGTTCTTCGTCGCCAACCGCTCCTACATCGCGCAGCAGACCCGCAGCCCCGCCGTCGGCGAGTTCCTGATCCAGACCGACGGCACCAGCCCGGCAACGGTCGCACGCCGGGTCCGCGCACAGGTCGGGCCGCTGCCGCAGGTCACCAACCTCACCGACCAGCGGCGCGTCACCGGCTCGAACCTGACCGCGGTCGAGCTGGGCGGCCTCACCACGGTCGAGCTCGTGTTCGCGCTGATCCTCGCCGCCACGGCGACTGGGCTGACGCTGGGCCTCGGCTTCCAGCAGCGCCGCCGGACGTTCGCCATCGCTCGCGCGCTGGGCGCCGAGCACCGGCATCTTGGCGCCTTCGTGTGGAGCGAGTCGGCCTACGTGACCGGGGGTGGCCTGCTCCTCGGTGCCGCCATCAGCTTCGTGATGACGGAGATGCTCATCAAGGTCCTGACCGGCGTCTTCGACCCGCCACCGGATGTCCTGTCGATCCCCTGGGGCTACCTCGGGGGCCTCGGCGCGCTCACCGCCGGCTCCGCCTGGCTGGCCGCGGTGGTGACGCTGCGCACGTTGCGCCGGCCGGCGATGGAGGAGCTGCGCGACCTGTAGGCCTACCTCGACGCCAGGTGAACGCCGGGCGGCGAACGTGGACGCGCCGGAGAGGCGATGCGATCATCGCCGCAAAAGGAGGAGGAGACCCGTGGAAGCATCGGCGCCAGCTCGCGTCCTCGTCGTCGCCGACCAGACGGCCGCCACACCCGCGCTCATCGACGCCGTCCGCGCGCGGGCCGCTCGGGGCCCGGCCGAGTTCCATCTGCTCGTGCCCAATCCGGTCGTCGCGGACTGGCATCCGCTGCACCCCGAGCGTCACGAGATGTCGCGGGCCAAGAAGGTCCTGACGCTCGCGTTGCCGCTGCTCGACGAGGCCGCGGGCGGCCACGTCCACGGAACAGCGTCGATCCGCCACGACCCGATGGACGCCATCGAAGAGGCGCTGCAGAACGGCGCCTACGACGAGATCATCCTGTCGACGCTGCCCCACAGCGTGTCGCGATGGCTGCATGTCGACCTCCCGCGCCGGGTCGAGCACCTCGGCCTGCCGCTGACAACGGTGATCGCGCAGGAGCGGTCGTCGGCCTAGAGCAGGTTCTCGATCGCGTGGAGGGCGATGCTGCCCAGCGTGATCTCGAGCACGACACCGGCCACGCCGACGACGACGGCCGCCGCGACGACGGCGAAGTCCTCGAGCAGGACGCCCAACGACAGCAGGACGACGCCGGCGGCCGGCAGCGTGTCCAGGCCGCTGAACGGCGGCGCGAAGAACGCGCCGGCCGTCCCGCCGATGACCAGCAGGCCGAAGACGATGTTGCTCAGGCGATGGTCGAACAGGAACCGCAACCGCGGCTTGGACAGGCGCTCGAGCCGCCGGATCACCCGCATCAGCCCCGCGATGAACTTCTGTTGGCGCCGGCCGGCCAGCTCGAGGTCGCGCCAGCGCTGCGGCAACCAGATCTCGTGGCGCCCACCGATGAGCTGGAAGGCCAGCAGCACGGCGATCACGTCGAAGACGTGCGTCGCGCCGCCCGTCGGCAGCGGCAGCGCCGAGACGCCGAGCAGGATGACGAAGAGCAGCGCGAAGCTCTTCTCCTCGAACAGCGAGATCAGGTCGCCCACCGTCTTGCCGCCGCTGCCTGCCAGCCAGCCCTCGAGCGCCGCGCTGACGTTGGGGGCCGGGCTGGGTGGCTCGCTCCCCATCGACGCCCACGATAGTCCGAGCCAGGAGTCGCGGCGGTCTCTAGCTCTGGCCGGCGGGTGCTGTCCAGGTGCCGGCGGCCAGGCGGTCTGCGGCCTCGCCGGACCGGGCCAGTCGCCGCGCCGCTTGCGCCTCAGCCCGCTCCGCGT
>JAWVFY010000122.1:0-3370 GCA_033855575.1 Solirubrobacteraceae bacterium | reverse complement strand
GGCCGAGCTCGATCCGGGGGCGGCGGGCGATGCGCTGCGCACGACGTTCGGCGTCTGCACCGAGCACGGCCTCGAGGCGTTCGGGATCTGGACGGCCGGCGAGGTGGCCACCGCACTCGCCAGCACGACCGGTATCCGGCTCTCCGAGACCGTCACGGACGCGCATCTGACGGTCGTCGCGCGCGACGAGACCGGGCGCTCGGGCTGGGCGACGGCCACGGCGGTGGGTGCCGGCGCGATCGGTCCGGCCACCGTCGCCCGCCGGGCGGCCGGCAAGGTCCTGCCCGGCCCGGCGGCTGAGCTGACGCCGGGGAACTACCCGGTCGTCCTCGAGGCCCAGGCGGTGGGGGCGCTGCTGGACTACCTCGGGTTCATGGCCTTCAACGGTCTGGCCCACGCCGAGGGGCGGGGCGCGCTGAGCGGCCGCATCGGGTCGCGCGTGGCGGCGGCGGCCATCAACCTCAGCGACTCGCCGCGCTTCGCCGGCACGCTGCCGCGCTCGTTCGACTTCGAGGGCGTCCCCAAGGCCCCGCTCCCCCTGATCCAGGACGGCATCGCCCACAACGTGGTCCACGACCTGCGCTCGGCCGCTCGGGCCGGCAACGGCACCCGCACGACCGGCCACGGCCTGCCCCCCGACGAGTCCGGGGGCGGCCCGGCGCCGACGAACCTCGTCCTGATCGGCGGCGGCGCCGCCGACGAGGCCGAGCTCGCCGCACCGATCGAGCGCGGCATCTACGTCACGCGCCTGTGGTACCTCAACGCCGTCCGCGAGCGCGACACCCTGCTGACCGGCACCACCCGAGACGGCACGTTCCTCATCGAGGACGGGAAGATCGCCGGCCCTCTGCGCGACGTCCGTTTCACCGACTCCGTCCTGCGCCTGCTCGAGCACACCGAGGCGCTGACCGCCCGCACCGAGCTCGTCTCGGAGGTAGAGCTCTACGGCCGCCGCTTCGCGACGGGCGTCGTGTGCCCCTCGCTGCGGGCGACGGGCTTCCGCGTCACCGGCGTGACGCCGGCGTGACGCCTAGCCCCAGGGCTTCTTGAGGAGAAGGACGATGTTGATCGCGAAGGCGATCGCGAAGCCGACGGTCCAGCGGTTCAGGTTGCGCTCGATCAGCGAGCCGCCGCCGAGGGAGCCCTGGCCGGTGCCGACGCCGAACGCGCCCGAGAGCCCGGTGTCCTTGCCCGAGTGCATGAGCACCAGGAAGATCAGGACCACCGAGATGAACACCTGCACGACGCTGAGGATCGTCTCCATCGCCCAGGAATCCTAGCGGTCGGCGACCGGCTGGTCGACGCCCAGGCGGTCGATGGCCCGCAGGATCTGGACGGCCTCGGCGCGCAGCTGGCGGTCGACCATCCGCCAGTCGGCCTCGTCGAGCTTGCCGGTCCGGTAGTCGAGCTCGGCGTCGCGGATCTCGCGGTACTTGGCCTCCTTGGCCGCCTCGAGCTCCTCGCGCGCCGCGGTGTCGGCCTGCTCCTCGGCCGCCGCTGCGCGGCCGCGCAGGGGCGATCCGACGAACCAGACGACGACGGCGAGGATCACGAGCACCGCGAGCGCCACGATGACATCCATGGCGCGGCCGGAGCGGGCTAGGCCCGGCCGAGCTCCTGGGCGACGCGCGCGGCGTAGCCGGCGGTCACTCGCCGGCGGGCGGCGTCGGGCGCCGGCCACATCGCCACCAGCCCACCGCCGAACACCACGATGCCGCCGATCCAGATCCAGGCGACCAGCGGCGAGACGATCAGCCGGAAGGTCGCGAACGGCCGGCCCGACGCGTAGGTGTCGACGACCTTCTGCAACCCGATGCGGAAGGCCAGCACCTGCTGGTCGACGCTGCGGCCGCGCTGGGCCAGCAGCCGGATGGCCCTGTCGTAGGTGCGCATCACCGGCTGCAGCGTCGTCAGCTCGGGCTGGACGGCCGACCACACGTCGCGTTTCAGGCCGGCGATCATCCGCACCTCGCTGGTCGACTCGCCGGTGAACATGCCGCTGACGGGGGCGAACGGCGCATTCGCGGGGTAGTAGCCGCGCGTGGGCTCCAGCGTGCGCAGGACGCGGCCACCCTTGGAGACGACGAGCTGCGAGCCGAGATCGATCCGCTCGATGCGGCCGCCGTGGGTCACCACCCGGCCGATCGGCTTGACGTAGCGCACGTCATAGCCATCGATGTGGGCCGTGTCTCCCGGCCGCATGCGCACGTCGCGCGCGTGCTGGAACGCCGAGGAGGCGGCGACGCCGACGAACAGCGTGGCGATGCCGACGTGGACCATGTACCCGCCGTAGCGCCGGCGGTTGCGGCGCACGAGCGAGACCAGGGCCGTCGGCAGGGCGTCGGAGCTCATGGTCCGCCGCGCGCGCGTCCCGCGCCAGAACTCCTGGGCCACGCCGGCGATGAGGAAGCCGGCCAGGCCGAACATGGCCAGGGCCAACGGCTTGTGGGCCACCCCGCCCATCGCAATGAGCACCGCCGCCACGAGCACGCCGAAGCCCACGGGCAGCGCGAAGTTGCGCCGCAGGTTCGCCCGCGTGGCCCGGCGCCACGAGATCAGCGGCGCGATGCCCGCCAGGCCCACCAGGCCGAGGGCCAAGGGCACGGTGATCCGGTCGAACCAGGGCGGGCCGACGTTGCGCCGCGAGCCGAACACCTCGGTGATCAGCGGGAAGAAGGTGCCGAAGAAGACCACGAAGGCCAGGCTGACGAACAGCAGGTTGTTGAACAGGAAGGCCGCCTCGCGCGACAGCAGCGAGTCGATGCGGTGCTCGGAGCGCAGGAGCGTCGAGCGCCACGTCACCAGCCCGATGGCCAGCGCCAGCAACCCGACGATCAGGGCCACGAACGGGACGCCCAGCGTGGAGGCGCCGAAGGCGTGGATCGAGTCGAGGATCCCCGAGCGCACCAGGAAGGTGCCGAGGATCGCCAGGATGCCGGTCGTCAGCACGAGGCTGACGTTCCAGACCTTCAGCATCCCCCGTTTCTCCTGGATCATGATCGAGTGGATGAACGCGGTGCCGGTCAGCCACGGCAGCAGCGACGCGTTCTCGACCGGATCCCAGGCCCAGTAGCCCCCCCACCCCAGCTCGGCGTAGCTCCAGCGCGCGCCGAGGACGATCCCGATGCCGAGGAACAGCCAGGCGGCCAGGGCGAAGCGCCGGGTCGCGGTGATCCACTCCGCGTCGACCTTCCCGGCCACCAGCGCCCCCACCGCGAAGGCGAACGGGATCGTGAACAGCGTGTACCCCGAGTACAGCGCCGGCGGGTGGATCATCATCATCGGATGGCGCAGCAACGGCGTCAGCCCGAAGCCCTCCGCCGGCGCGGGCGAGGTCGTCGCGAACGGGTGCACGAAGAAGACGCAGAGC
>JAWVFY010000121.1:0-4829 GCA_033855575.1 Solirubrobacteraceae bacterium | reverse complement strand
CGGGCGCGTGTGGAACAGCCGGCGCGCGAACACGTGCCCGCTCTCACCCCACGCCACCAGCGCGGTGCCGTCGGCCGACGCGGCGACCTGCGGGCGGCCGAGGCCGCTGCCGGCGTCGGCCGCCGGGTCGATGTCCAGCGGGGCGTCCAGCGGCGACCAGGTCGTCGACGTGCGCGCGAGGGTGGCCGCCCGCACGTCGCCGCTGCTGGACCACACGACATAGCCGACGCCGTTGACCGAGAGATCGATCGACGGGGTGGCCGCCGATCCGGCGATGGCCACCGGAGCGGGCCACGCGGTGTCGGCCGGGCGGCGCAGGATCGTGTAGAGCTGCCCCCCGTTGAGGAACGCCACCACGGTCCGGCCCTGGTTGGCCACGGCGACGACCGGCGCGCTCGAGGCCCCCGCCAGGCCGGGGTCCAGCCGCTCGGGCGGCTGCCAGACGCCGGCCACCATGCGCGAGGCGAAGATGTGCGCGACGCCGGCATCGCGCTTGACGTAGACCAGGGCCCCCGTGCCGTCGCGGGCGAGATCGACGCCGCCCACGCTGACGATGTCGGGGCTGGGGCCGTCCACCAGCTCACCGGGGAAGAACGCGGCGGTTGCGGCGGCGGGCAGGGCCAGCGCGGCCAGCAGCGCGCCGAGGAGGAGGGTCAGGCCGAACCGGGGCACGGGCGGGAGACTAGGGGTGCCGGAGACCAGATGGTGGTCAGGGCGCGATGCCCTCCAGAGCCGCCTCGGCGCGGAAGCGCTGGGCCTCCGCGGCCTGGCGGGCCGCGTCCCAGCCCAGCTCCGCTCCGGTCGCCGCCGCCACCCGCTCGACGGCCTGGCCCGCCAGCAGCTCGCGGCCGGCCAGCAGCCCGATGCGGGTGCGCCGCAGCAGCACGTCGGCAACGGTCAGGGCCTGTTCGGAGCGGGCGGCGTAGACCGCCTCGGCCAGCAGGTCGGGGAGGTCGTCGATGATCGGCTGGGCCAGCTCCCCGCGCTCGGCCGCGATCGCCAGGACGTCGCGCGCGGCGTGGCCGTAGCGGCCGGCCAGCAGCCCGTAGGCGTCGTCGCGCACGCTCTCCACGCGCGGCAGCTCGTCGGGCTCGATCGGCTGGCCGAGGGGGATCTCGTGGGTCCGGCACGGGGCGTCGCGGGCGTCGCGCTCGACCAGCCGGTCGACGGTCATCTTGGCCATCCGCCGGAACGTCGTCAGCTTGCCGCCGGTGATGGTGATCATGCCACTCGATGTCTCGTAGAGCTCGGCCTTGCGCGAGATGTCGACCGACTTCTTCGGGTCGCCGGTGGAGATCAGCGGCCGCACCCCGGCGTAGGCCCCGGTGACGTCGGCGAGGCTGAGGTCGGAGGCGAAGTAGTCGTTGGTCGCCGCCAGCAGGTAGTCGATGTCCTCGGCCGACGGCGGGATGTGCTCGAGCGGCTCGGCGGGGTCGTAGTCGTTATCGGTCGTGCCGATCAACGTGCGTCCCAGCCAGGGCAGGGCGAAGATCGAGCGCCCGCCCCCCGCGGGCACCACCGCCCCCGCTTCGGTCAGCGGCACCGCCGTGGGCGAGAGCGTGATGTGGGTGCCCCGACTGGGGCGGATCCGCGGGACCTCGGCCTCGTCGTGGAGCTCCTCGGGCCGGATGCGGTCGGCCCACACGCCGGTGGCGTTGACGACGTTGTCGGCGGCGACGGCGAAGTCCTCTCCGGTCACCTGATCGCGCACGCGCACCCCCCGCGCGTGCCCCGCCTCGAGGACCAGCTCGGAGACCTCCAGGCGGTTGGCGCAGACAGCGCCGAAGCGCTCGGCCTCGGCCAGCACGGTCAGCACGAGGCGGCTGTCGTCGGTCTGGCAGTCGTAGAACAGGTAGCCCGCGGTGGGCGCGCGGCCGGCCAGCGCGGGCACGAGCTCGACGACCTCCTCGCCGGGGATGATCCGGTGGCGGTCCGGGCTCCACGAGGACTCCTCGCCGCCCGACGAGCGCCGGCCCAGCCGCGGGCGCCCGACGGCCATCACGTCGTAGAGGTTCAGCCCCACCCCGATGAGCCGGTCGAGGCGGGCTCCGTCGAAGGCGGCCACCACCAGGGGCAGCGGCCGCACGAGGTGCGGCGCGAGCGCCGTCAGCAGCTGGCGCTCGAGCAGCGCCTCGCGGACGAGCCCGAGGTCGAAGTTCTGCAGGTAGCGCAGGCCGCCGTGGACGAGCTTGCTCGAGCGGCTCGAGGTGCCGGCCGCGAAGTCGCCCTTCTCGACCAGCGCAACGCTGTAGCCGCGGGTCGCGGCGTCCAGCGCCACGCCGGCGCCGGTGATCCCGCCGCCCACGACGACCACGTCGAAGCGCTCGGAGGAGAGCGCGGCCACGGCGTCGGGGCGGTCCAGCATGGGCGGCAGTCTGCCAGGCCGGCCAGGATCCCCAGTTCTCGGTAAAGCGTTTCCGGACTGGTCCCGATAAGTGGGGATGATGAAGCCCCGCTCCGCAGCAGTCGCCGCCCTCGTCGCCCTCGTCTCTGGCGGCGCCACCGCCACCGCCCTCGCCGCCCTGCCCCGGGGCCTGCCCGGGGTGACGGTGCCGAGCCTCACGGTCCCGTCGCTGACCACGCCGATCCTCACCACGCCGACCGTGACGACCCCCGCCGTCACGGTCCCGGCCGTCACCGTTCCCACCATCACGACCCCCACGGGCACCACGACGACACCGACCGTCGGCGGCGTGGTCACCACGGTCACGGGCGCCACCGGACAGGTCATCTCGTCGCTGGGCAGCCCGTCCGGCTCGGCGGGCGCCAGCGTCCCGCCCGCCACCGTCGACTCGCTGATCAGCTCGCTCCTCGGCGGGTCGGGCGCCACCGGCGCGACCTCCGCGCCGGGCACCTCGGGCTCGTCCTCGGGCGCCGGCACCTCCGCGGCCGGGCCGGGATCGGGCGCCGGCGACACGACGGCGCCGGTGCTGAAGGTCACCGTGCTCTCCAAGCTGCGCACCGCGGCCCGGACCGGCACGCTGCGCCTGCGCGTGAGCTCTAGCGAGCCGTCCGTCGTCGCGCTGGCCGGCCTGCTGCGCGCCGGCACGCCGCGACGCGTCCGCGGCCGCGCGCTCCACGTCTCACATCAGCTCGCCCACCTCAAGGCGGTGGTGCTGGCCTTCCGCCAGGCGGGCGCGCTGCCGGTCGCCATCACGGTCCCGCGGGCCTGGCGCAAGAGCCTCGCCGACGCCCGGAGCGCCCGGCTCGCCGTGCAGGCGTGGGCCGCCGACCTCGCGCGCAATCAGACGCGCAAGAGCCTGAAGCGGACGATCGCCCACTGACCGCCCGGCGGGTCAGGCCAGCTCGCGCGGGCGCGACCAGGACTCGCGGCGACGGTCGAAGTCGTCCCAGTCGGGCGGCGGGAGCCCGCTGTCGTCCTCGGAGCCGCCGCCGTCCTCCCGGAGCCCGCGCAGCCACCAGCCCGCCACGCACACCGCCTCGACAGCGGCTGCCGTCAGCACGCCGCGCGGGCGTGCGTCCGCGCCGGCCAGCAGCACCGTGCCCAGCAACATCAGGCCGGCGAGCATCCAGCCCGCCGCCGCCACGGCGTCGGATCGCCGGGGCGGCCGGCCGAAGAAGGCCCGCACCATCGAGACGACCAGCACGGCGGCGATGGCCGCCTCCGCTCCGCGAGGCAGCGCGGTCATGGTTCCATGATCGCGCGCGCGTCAAGGGGTGCTCACAACCCGGCGCTCATTCCGAAAGACGTTCTCAGGCGGCGCCGCTGCGCCGCGCGCTCCGGCGGCGATCGACCCGGATCGTCGCCCGCGCGGTGTCGGCCAGGACGAACAGGCGCGGCCCGACGGGCGCCCCGTCGGGGCCCTCCTCGAAGCCGACGTCGCAGATCAGACCGCTCGCACGGGCGGTGGCCAGCCAGTCGGCGACGTCGGACAGCCGCGCGCCCTGGTCGGAGACCACTCGGATCAGGTCGTCAAAGGACAGCGGCCGGCGCGTGACCGCGAACGTGGCCAGCAGCAGCGCTCCATAGATCGATCGCCGGTCCTCGGACCGCCGGTCTGGCTGATGGCTCCCGCTCATCGTGAGACATCTACGGCCAATCCTGCCCTCCCGCAGACCCGGCCGCCGGATTTGCGCAACTTCCGGGCTGCGGATCTACAGCGCCTTGAGCTCTTCGGTGATCTCCGAGACCGAGGTCTTGGCGTCGCCGAAGAGCATCGCGGTCTTGTCGTTGTAGAAGAGCGGGTTGTCGATCCCGGCAAACCCGGAGCTCATGCTGCGCTTCAGGACGATGACCGAGGCGGACTCGTCGACGTTGAGGATCGGCATGCCGTAGATCGGCGAGTCGGGCTTGTTGCGGGCGTCGGGGTTGGTGACGTCGTTGGCGCCGATGACCAGCGAGACGTCGGTGCGGCCGAACTCCGAGTTGGCCTCGTCGAGCTCCTTGAGCTGCTCGTAGGGCACGTCGGCCTCGGCCAGCAGCACGTTCATGTGGCCGGGCATGCGGCCGGCCACCGGGTGGATCGCGAACTTCACCGTGACGCCCTTGGACTCGAGCATCTTCGTCAGCTCGCGCACCGCGTGCTGAGCCTGCGCGACGGCCATGCCGTAGCCGGGCACGATCACGACTTGGCTCGCGTACGCCATCTGGATCGCCGCGTCGGCTGCAGTGGTCGAGCGGACCGTCTTCTCGGTGCCGTCGTCGGAGGTGCCGCCCGTCGTCACCACGCCGCCGAAGCCGCCGGCGACGATGCTCGGGATCGAGCGGTTCATCGCCTGGGCCATCAGGTTGGTGAGGATCGTGCCGGAGGCGCCCACGATCATGCCCGCGACGATCATCGCCGGGTTGTTGATCGCCACGCCGGTGG
>JAWVFY010000120.1:0-2937 GCA_033855575.1 Solirubrobacteraceae bacterium | reverse complement strand
CCGCGCGACACGAACGACACATGTTGTCGCGCTGTCCTCGGGCCTTCCGGCGCCAGTTGAACTCGTCGATGTTCAGCTCTCGTTGACAGCGGCCAGAAATCAGACGGTCTGGTTCTTCGGTTGCCTTGGACACGAACATATGTTCCCATAGCCGCCAGACGAACCACTGCACTGCAAACGGATACGCTGTCCCCGTCACGGGGAGTGGCGCAGTCTGGTAGCGCACCCGGCTGGGGGCCGGGCGGTCGCAGGTTCAAATCCTGTCTCCCCGACTAGCGAGAAGGCCCGCGAGAGCGGGCCTTTTTGCTGGCCTACGATCACCTGGTGGCACTGACCGAGCTACGGGGACAGGCACCAATTGCGCACCAATTCGTGTTCGGGCTCCGTCGCAACGTCCACGACATGCCATGAACGTTCGGGCTGACCACCGCGTCGATTCACGCACCCGGCCACGATAAACACCAGCCGCCTCCGCGGTCTCGCCTGGGGTCGTCGATGAGGTTGCCCCGGTCGGGCGGACCGAATGGGCTGCCGCGCTTCCTGATGGCTAGGCGTCGATGCTTCGGTAGAAGTCGAGGAGCGCCTGCGCGAGCGCCTCTGGGGCCTCCATTGCCGCGTAGTGGCCGACGCCGTCCAGGGTGGCGACGCTGACGTGCTCGGCGACCTGGGTCATGGTGTGGTGGGAGAAGTCCCCGGATCCGGCGCCGACAGCCAGCACTGGCATCTGCAGCCTGCTTTTGGCGGCCAGCTCTCGAATTTCGTCGCCTTCTTGGAGCATGGAGCGGTACAGGCTGCTTGCCCCGCGGAAGCCGTCCGGGCGCGCGAAGGTGCGGGTGAATTCGTCGACGTCCTGGTCGGTGATGGCGCCGTCGGTCGCGCACATGGCGGGATACGCGTAGCCCGCTAGGAACTCTCGCTCACGGCCCCCGAGCAGCATCTCGGGGATCCCGGGGGCGGCCAGCACGCCGATGTGCCAGCTGCCGCCGTGGGCCACATCGGCGAGCATCTCCAGTCCGAACCCGGGCAGGCCAGTTTCAATCCCGGCGTAGCTGCGGACCAGCTCCGGATGAACCGCGGCCAGCCGGAAGGTTGTGACTCCGCTGATGTCCTGGCCGGTGAGGTGAACCGCGCCGAGGTCGAGCTCGTCGATGAGTCGTCGCAGGGTCTCCGCCGCCGTGGCGCTTGTGCTGTCCTCCGGCGCGCTGCCCGAGTCTCCGAACCCGGGCAGATCGACGGCGATCACGCGGTGCTCGCCGGCTAGGAGCGGGATGAGCTTGTGAAACGCCCACCAGGTCTCGGGGAACCCGTGCACGAGCAGAATCGGAGTGCCGTCAGACCCGGCGCTGACGTAGTGCAGGTCGGTGTCGTTGAGGAGGGTGTGGTGGTGGCTGACCTCGGGGATCGAGGTACCAGTGGTGGTGTCGGGCATGCGCGCTCCTTCAGGTAGACAACTAGGTTGTCTCATACTAACAACCAGGTTGTCGCTGTCGCAACCTGGTTGTCTATGCTCTGAGAATGGCTCGCTCTGGTGCCGATCTCGCGCTGTTGCTGCTTGGGGGATTTCGTTCCCTGGCGGATGCCGCCAGTGTTGAGCTGGCCGAACGTGGGCACGAGAAGATCCGGCCGGTCCACGACTTCGCGATCCGCTCAATCGACGCCGGCGCCGACACAGCCTCAGAGCTCAGTCGCCAGCTCGGCGTCTCAAAGCAAGCCGCCGCTAAGACAATCGGCTTTCTCGAAGAGCGCGGCTACATCACCGGCGAGGCCGACCAGCGAGACCCGCGCCGCCGCCGGTTCACTGTCACCACCGAGGGCCACGCCCTGCTCGCGACCGGCGAGCAGGTCTTCGACGAGCTCCGAGACCGCTGGGCACAACGCATCGGCATCAAGGAACTTGAGCGCCTCGAAGAGGCGTTGGCCGACCTCGGGATCAGAGCCCCGTCTCGCCTCGACACTCCCGGTTGGCTCGCCGGTTCATCTCCGGAATGAGCTTCAGGCTCAAATCCTGTCTCAAGGGAGCCGTGCGGCCTCAATGCGTCCGCCGCGGGCTGCGAGGGCGTCGTCCGGGTCGACGGTCGGGACGGTGGCCATGTACAGCGTCCGCCCATCGGGGCCGCCGACGACGCAGCTCAGGGTCAGCTGGGTGGTCTTGACCCGGTCGAGGATCTTGCCGCCGGGCGCGACCCGCACGCACTCGCCCCGGAGCGCGTTGGCGACCCAGATGGTCCGGCCGTCGGAATGCAGGCCGATGCCGTCGGGGGCGATCGGCGAGCTCGAGCGGCTCGCGATCCAGGGCCGGTCGGTGAGGGCCGTGATGCGGCGCGTCAGCCTGCCGCGCAGACCGCCGGCGTTGAGCGCCCGCCACAGCGGTGCCGCGATCAGCTGCGCCCAGGGCCGCGGGGTGGTCAGCGAGCCGTCCTCGGCGACGGTGAACGCCGTCAGGCGCATCGCCATGGTCTCGGCGACGACGAGCGTGCGGCCCTCGTCGAGCACGACCGCGCCGTTGGGGAAGTAGAGCGGCTCGGTCGTCCCGATCAGCGAGCCGTCGGGGGCGAAGGCGGCGACGGGCGCGCGCGGCGGTCCGGGCGGCGCGTAGAGCATCGAGGCCGGCCGGCGCTTGACCGCGGCGTGGTAGTCGAAGCCGAAGTTGCCGACGTAGGCGCGGCCCGCGGCGTCGACGACCATGTCGTTTGCGTCGCCGCCCGCGATCCTGCCGAGCGCCGCGTGGCGCACCAGCGTCCCGTCGGGCTCGAGTCGGTAGACGCAGCGTTCTTCCATCGATACGACCAGCATCCGCCCGTCGGGGAGCCAGCCCAGGCCGCCGGGACGACCCGGTACTTCGACGATGCGCTCGGGCTCCTGTCCCGGCACGGCGCGGTAGACGCATCCACCGCGCACCAGGTCGGAGAACCACAGCGCGCCGTCGTGCCAGCGCAG
>JAWVFY010000119.1:0-4821 GCA_033855575.1 Solirubrobacteraceae bacterium | reverse complement strand
CCCCACCGCGTCGGTGCTGGCTGACGCCGCCGTGCACGGCTACACCACCGCGTTCTGGTGGGCGGCCGGGATCTTCGGCGTGTTCCTGTTCCTCACCTACTACCTGCAGCAGAACCTGGGCTACTCGCCGGTGAAGACCGGGCTGGCCTTCCTGCCCCTGTCGGCGGTGATCATCGCGACGGCGACGACGGCGACGACCAAGCTCCTGCCGCGCTTCGGCGCCCGGCCGCTGATGACGACCGGCATGCTGCTGGCCTCGGCCGGCATGGTCGTGCTGGCCCAGCTCGGCCCGCACTCGTCCTACGCCGGGCACATCCTCCCGGCGCTGATCCTCCAGGCGCTCGGCATGGGCCTGGTCTTCGCACCGGCGATGAGCGGTGCGACGCTCGGCGTGGCGCCCTCCGACGCGGGCGTCGCCTCGGCGATGGTCAACACCAGCCAGCAGGTCGGCGGCTCGATCGGCACGGCCGTGCTCAGCACCCTGGCCAACACGGCGGCGGCAAGCTTCGTCGTCGGCCAGCGCCCCACCGCGTCGGTGCTGGCTGACGCCGCCGTGCACGGCTACACCACCGCGTTCTGGTGGGCGGCCGGGATCTTCGCGGTCGGAGCGGCGGTCACCGGGCTCGTGTTGCGCAGCGGCGCGCCGCAGCACGCGCCCGCGGCCGAGCCGGTCCTCGCTCATTGAGGACCGGCCAGATGTGAAACGTCGGTGAATCCGGTTGCCGCGGGCAGGTCCGCCGGTACCCTCGCCGCGAACACAACGATCGATGAGGTGGACACCGACGATCCACCAGAAAGGATGACCCGCATGTCGTATGTCGACCTGCACCTGCACCTGCTGCCCGGAGTCGATGACGGACCGCCCGACCAGCAGGCCGCCCTCGAGTTCGCCACCCGCCTCGCCGCCCGCGGGGTGCGCACCGCGACCGTCACCCCCCACGTCGCACACGCCCGGTTCCCGCTCGACGTGGCGAGCATCGCCGACCGGACCGCCGTCCTCCAGCAGTCGCTGGACCACGCCGGCATCCCCCTGACGCTGCATCCCGGAGGCGAGATCCATCCGAGCGGTGCCGCCGACCTCGACCACGCCGACCTGGACCTGATCGCCCACGGGCCGCCCGGCGCTCGCTGGGTGCTCCTCGAGGTCCCGTTCGGTGGGATCAGCCGCCTGTTCCTCGATGCCTGCCGGCACATCCGCGGCCACGGCTTCGGCCTGGTCATCGCGCATCCCGAGCGCGCCAGCGGACTGCTCGCGGGAGGCCTGACCCGCCTGCGCGGGGAGATGGCCGCCGGGGCGGTCCTGCAGGTCAGCGTCTGCTCGCTGATCGGCCGCCACGGCGCCGAGGCCCAGGCCGCCGCCGAGCACCTGATCGGCACCGGGCTGGCCTACGTCCTGGCCTCCGATGGGCACGGCGGCGCCCGCTCGCAGACCATGGCCGAGGGGATCGGGCCCGCCCAGGCGGCGGGTGCCTCCGCCCTCGGGGCCTGGCAGTTGGCGCACGCCAACCCGGCCTTCCTGCTGCGCCACGGCATCGCCCCCGAGCCGCATCGGCCGCTGCGGGCCTGGAGCGCACGCACCAGCCGCAACATCACGGCGGCCCGCGACGCTGCCCGGCGTCTCGGTGCTCTCAGGAAACTCCCAACCAACGCTTAGGACCGACTCACACCGCGGGAGCAGCATGGCTCCCATGAAACCGCCAGCCATGCTCTTGGGAACCGTCCTGACCGCCGCCTTGGCCGGTGGCGGGGTGGCCGCCGTGATCGGCGCCGACGCCTCCTCCCACACCGTCACCACCACGATCGCCGCGCCGGCCACCGGCAACGGCTCGCTGCCGGTGTCGGACACCACCGCGCTCTCCGCCCACGACATCTACACCAAGGCCAAGGACTCCGTCGCCTACATCACGGCGCAGATCACCGAGACGACCAGCTCGCCGTTCGGCAACCAGACGCAGTCCGGCGAGGCGACCGGCTCGGGCTTCGTCGTCTCCAAGGACGGCTACGTCGTCACCAACGCACACGTGGTCCAGGGGGCGAGCTCCGCTCGCGTGAAGATCGGCGACGGCCCGACGCGGACCGCGAAGATCGTCGGCCGCGACGAGTCCTCCGACCTGGCGCTGCTCAAGGTCGATACGGGCGGCCAGAGCCTCACGCCGCTGACGCTGGCCAACTCCGACGCCGTCCAGGTCGGCGACGCCAGCTACGCGATCGGCAACCCGTTCGGGCTGAGCCGCACGCTGACCACCGGCGTCGTCAGCGCCCTGCAGCGACAGATCAGCGCCCCCGACGGCTTCAGCATCGACAACGTCATCCAGACCGACGCCGCGCTGAACCCCGGGAACTCGGGCGGGCCGCTCCTCGACAGCGCGGGACAGGTGATCGGCGTCAACTCCCAGATCGAGACCGGCTCGACGACCGGCTCGACGGGGGGCAACACCGGCATCGGCTTCGCCATCCCCGCCAACACGGTCAAGGCGGTGGTCGCCCAGCTGGAGTCCAGCGGGCACGTCAACCACGCCTACCTGGGTGTCCAGACCTCCGACGCGACCGGCGGCGGCGCGCGGATCGGCACCGTCACCAAGGGCAGCCCGGCCGCCGCCGCGGGCCTGCAGGCCGGCGACATCATCACCACGGTCGACGGCAAGAAGGTGGCCGACACGTCGGCGCTCGGCGCAGCCGTCGCCAACCACCAGCCGGGCGACGCGATCACGCTGGGGATCACCCGCGCAGGCAACGCTCAGACGCTGAAGGCCACGCTGGCCAACCGGCCGCAGACCAGCACCCTGCTGGGCTGACAGCCAGCTCTCCCACCGCCGGCCAGGGCGGTGGGAGAAGCCTTGCAGGCGCCGGGGCGGCCCGTTGTTACCGTGCCCGCCGGCATGGCCGGATCACCCCGAGGAGCCCGACGCCTGCAGGTCGCCGGCTGCGTTGCCGTGGCCGCGGCCTGCCTGCTCCCGGCCGCGCCGAGCGCGGGGCAGCTGTCCACCCAGCTCCAGCAGGTCCAGGGCAAGGAGGCGCCTCTGAAGTCCGGCATCGCCGGCGACAACGCGCACATCCGCGCCTTCCAGGGCCAGATCGCCGATCTCCAGGCCCGGTTGTCCGGGCTGCAGACGAGCCTCGCCATCCAGCAGGCGCTGCTGACCAAGGACAAGACCGCGCTGCGCCGGTCGCGCGCGCGGCTCCTGCGCCTCCGCATCGCGCTCGTCCGCGACCGCGCCATCCTCGCCGAGCAGGTCCGCGCCTCCTACGAGTCGCCTGAGCCCGACATCGTCACGGTCGTCATGGACGCCCACGGCTTCACCGACCTGCTCGAGCGCGTCGACGCGATCAAGGCCATCGGCCGCCAGAACGCCAGGGTCGTCGCCACCGTGCGCACCACCCGCGACGCGGTTCACGCCGAGGCCCAGCGCCTGACGACCCTGACGGCTCGCCAGCAGCGGGTCACCAGCGCGGTCCTGATCGAGCGCGATCAGGTCGACCAGATCCGGCTGGACCTCGTCAACCGCCAGGCGGTCTTCATCCGCGCCCGCTCGAGCAAGTCGGCCAAGCTCGCCGGGCTCGAGGCGCAGCGCAGCGCGCTGCAGAAGCGGATCGCCGCCGCGCAGGCCCGTGCGGCCGCCGCGGTGGGCTCGGGGCTCGGCGGCCCGGTCAACGTGCCGCGCACGATCGGCTCGTTCACCCCCCATGGTGGCTCCTATGGCTTCTTCCAGGCGGCCGGCACCAACTACAGCGTCGGGGAGGAGCCGTCCCTCGCCGCGCACCTCGACGCGCTCGGCCTGGCGCTGCACCTGCACCTGATCGGCATCTCGGGCTACCGGACGCCGCAGCACTCGGTGGAGGTCGGCGGCTTCGCCAACGACCCGCACACGCAGGGGCGAGCCTCGGACACGCCGGGCGTCGAGGGCGTCCCCGAGTCGACGCTCAACCGCTTCGGCCTCACGCGGCCGTTCGGCGGAGCCGCCGAGGCGGACCACATCCAGCTGCTCGGCGGCTGACCGCGGCGTCGGGCGGGGCTCGGCGGTCCGGTACGATTCTCGTCATGTGCGTCGCCTGCGCGATGACAGCCGCCGCCGGAGCCACCGGAGCGCGCACCTGGTTGCAGACCCACCACTTCGGCTGGCTGACGCCGCGCCGGATCCGCGCCGCCACCATCGCGTTGGGCGTCGCGGCCTTCCTGGTCTCCACGGTCGGCTTCAGCGGCTCGGGCTAGTCACCAGAGGCGCTACGCGGCCCGCGCGGCCGCGCAGGTGAAGTGCATCCGCAGCAGCGTTCCCACGCCGTCGGCCGCCTCGACGTCGAAGACGTTGGCCAGGGACGCGATCGTCGGCAGGCCGATCCCCAGACCGGGGCTGTCCGGTCGCGGCCGCATGCCGGTGCCCCAGTCGCGCACGACGACCACCAGCTGATCGGGCTCGGCGCAGACCACGACACGGACGTCGCCGACCGAGCCCGGCGGGTAGGCGTGGAGGACCACGTTCGTCACGGCCTCGGTGACCGCCAGGCCGATGGCCGGCGGATCGGGCATGTCCTGCCCGGCGGCGAAGGCGACCACCGCGCGCCGGATGACCGCCAGCGAGCCTGGCGTGGCAGCCAGCCGGACGTCGAGTCGGTTGAGTTCGGGTGTGCCCATCGTCCCGGCAAGGGCGAACCCTCGCCGTCGGGTCCTACCCAGCATCGGATCGGCCTGCACTCGAGGGGCGAAAGCGCTGGCCGCGCAGGAAGTCGTCCACGAGCCGCTCCACGAAGCCGCGGCCGGGGGCCTTGCGGGCCACGAGCTGCTGATAGACCAGCGGCCCGAGCAGCGCGGCGACCCCGCGCGAG
>JAWVFY010000118.1:0-9673 GCA_033855575.1 Solirubrobacteraceae bacterium | reverse complement strand
CGCGGGCCAGCGGCAGCACGTCGAGCTCGCGCACGTAGGCACTGGCCTTGGCGTACTCCGGGTGGTGCCCCACCCGGCCGGCGATCGGCTTGATCTCCGGAACCATGTCGCCGGGCAGGTAGCGCGAGCTCGTCCTGGGATACGTCAGCGCCTTGTGCTCCTCGTAGAGCCGCTGTGCGGCGCCCAGCGTGCGGCGGGCCGAGAACCCGAAGCGGTTGTTGGCCTCGCGCTGCAGCGTCGTGAGGTCGTAGAGCATCGGCGCCCGCTCTTTGCGGGTCGTCTTGTCGAGCTTGGTGATCGTGCCGGTGTTGTCGCGCACCGCGGCCGCGATGACCTCGGCCTCCTGCGCTGCGGGCAGTCGGGGCTGGGCGCCGGCGTGGTAGCGGCCCTCGTAGCGGCGCTTCCCGGACGCCTCGAAGGCGGCGTCGACCAGCCAGTACTTCTCGGGGACGAAGGCGCGGATCTCCTCCTCGCGCCGGGTGAGGATGGCCAGCGTCGGCGTCTGCACGCGGCCGAGCGAGACCGCGCCGTCGAAGCTCGATCGCAGCCGGATCGTCGCCGCGCGCGTGGCGTTCATGCCGACGATCCAGTCGGCCTCCGAACGAGAGCGCGCCGCCGCCTCCAGCAGCGCCAGCTCCTCGCCGTCGCGCAGGTTGGCGAAGGCGTCGGTCATCGCCTCCTTGGTCATCGAGGACAGCCACAGGCGCTTGACGGGCAGCTTGGCGCCCGCCTTCTCGTAGAGGTAGGCGAAGATCAGCTCGCCCTCACGACCGGCGTCGCAGGCGTTGATGACCAGGTCGATGTCGTCGCGCCGCAGCAGTTGGCGGACCACCGTCATCTGCTTCTGGGAGCGCTCATCGCGGACGATCAGCTTGAAGCGCTCGGGCACGATCGGCAGGTCGGCCATGCGCCACTTCTTGTACTTGTCGTCGTACTCGTCAGGCTCGGCGAGCTGGACCAGGTGCCCGACGGCCCAGCTGATGACGTGCTCGGGCCCCTCGAGCGAGCGCTCGGTCTTCTCACCCGCGCCCGACTTCTTCTCGAACGGGCCGGGCAGGACGCGCGCGAGGTCGCGCCCCACGGACGGCTTCTCGGCGATGACGAGGATCTTTCCCAAGGTGCGGCCAGCGTACAGAGAGGCCGTCAACCGGCGCAGGGGCCGGTGGAGGCGCGCCCCGTGCCGGCGGCGGCGAGCCGGCGGCGCACGATGTCGTCGGGCACCGCGTAGCCGCCCCGCGGCCCGGATCCGACCTCCGCCGCGAACACCGTCCCGGCGACCTGCCCGTTGGCATCGACCAGTGGGCCGCCCGAGTTGCCCGGCCGGACGAGCCCGCGGAAGCTGAGGATCTCGCGGCGGACCGGGCCGCGGCCGTAGGCATCTTCGGAGAGCGCCACCGCCGTGCCGCCCAGGCGAGCCGCGCGCTCGTCGAACGGGCCGTTGTGCGGGAAGCCCAGGATCGCGGCCTCGCGGCCGGCGGGGGCAGCGGGCGCCAGTGCGAGCGCCGGCGCCGCCAGGCCGCCGACGCGCAGGATGGCGATGTCCTGATGGGGATCGAACAGCACGGGCCGGGCCGGCAGGCGGGCCCCCACGCCCTGCAGCTGGACCGTCGTGTCGCTCTCCCCCGCCACGACGTGGGCGTTGGTGACCACCAGCCCGTTGCCCGCGACCCAGCCCGAGCCCTCGATGCCCAGCCCGCAGGCCGTGCCCAGCACCCGCACGACGCTGCGCGTCGCGGCGCGGACGCTGGGGTCACGGCCGATCCTCGTGGTCGGCGCAGGCACCCCGGCCACCCCCGGGCCGTTGATCTGCGGCAGCGGGTCGAATCGCGCCAGCGCGTGCAGGATGAAGCCCGACGGCGGCAGGACCTCGTTGAGGCGCCGCAGGATCGTCGAGCGCTGGATGTCGCGGCGCAGACCCAGACCTGGGGTCTGCAGCAGCACGGCGCCGGCGATCCAGACGAGGCCCAGCGCCAGCACCGCGCCGAGAACCGCGCCGAGGCCGCTGTCGATCGTGCGCAGCCCGGGAAACCGGACGAAGGCGCGCGCCGCCGAGCCGGCGGTCTCGAGCAGCGCGGAGCAGATCGAGCCCAGGATGACGGCCCCGGCCAGCGCGAACAGCGGTGCGTAGGGGGAGTGCGATCCACCCGAGAGGACCAGCGGCCCCACCCGGCTGCCGACCAGCGCGCCGGCGCCGAAACCGACGAGTTGGAGCACCCCGATGATGAACCCCTGGCGCAGCCCGTTGGCGGCCAGCACGACCGCGAGGGCGACGATGATCCAATCGATGGTCGACATGGCTCGCACCGGCAGGTAACCAGGCCGGGCCGCGGGAATACTGCCTGCAGGCATGATCACGCGCGCCGAGCACCCAACCGAACGCCGCCGGCGACTCACGCACCGCATGCTGCCGATGGGCGCGCTGGCGTTCGTGGCCTTCGTCGGCGGGGCGGTCACCGGCGCCGGCCACGTCACGGGCGAGCAGCGGGTGGTCGAGCGGTTCGCCGGCGCGTGGCGCCACGGCGACTACGCGGGAATGCAGGCCGCGCTGACCGACGAGCAGCGGCGCAGCATCAGCGCGACGACGCTGGCCCAGGCCTACGCCATCGCCCGCGAGACCGCCACCGTGGGCAGCTACGACATCGGCCGCCCGCGCCGGGCGGGCGGCGGCGCGTTCCTGCTGCCGGTCACCGCTCACACGACGTCGTTCGGCGACGTGTCGGGCACGGTCCGCCTGCCGATCGTGGGCCACGGGGACCAGGCCCGCATCCGCTGGGCGATCAACGAGACCTTCCCCGGTGTTCCCGCAGGCGCCCGTCTGGCGCGCGAGACGACCCTGCCTCCGCGGGCCACGCTGCTGGCCCGCGACAACACGGTGCTGGCGCACGGGCCGGACCGCTCGTCGCCGCTGGGCTCGATCGCCTCCTCGGTCGTCGGCGACCTCGGGCCGATCCCGGTCGAGCAGGCCGCGACGTTCCGGCGCGCCGGCTATCCCGACGACGCGCGGGTGGGCGTCAGCGGGCTCGAGCGGATCTTCGAGCGGCGCCTGGCCGGCACGCCAGGCGGCCGGCTGACCGCGGGCGGCCGGGTGCTGGCCAGCCGCGCCCCGCGCGCCGCGTCCCCCGTTCGCACCACCATCTCACCAGTGATCCAGCAGGCCGCGGTGACGGCGCTTGCCGGTCGGCTGGGCGGCGTGGTGGCGATGAAGCCGCGCACGGGCGAGATCCTCGCCGCGGCCGGGATCGCCTTCTCGGGCCTGCAGCCCCCGGGCTCGACGTTCAAGATGGTGACGGTCACCGGCGTGCTGCAGAACGGGCTGGCGACGCCGAGATCGACGTTCCCCTACGCCACCGCGGCCACGCTGTCGGGCGTGACGCTCGGCAACGCCAACGGCGAGTCGTGCGGCGGCACGCTGCTGCAGGCCTTCGCCATCTCCTGCAACTCGGTCTTCGCCCCGCTGGGCGCCCGGCTCGGCGCCCACCGCCTCGTCGCCGTCGCCCAGCGCTTCGGCTTCAACCGGCCGTCGCCGATCCCCGGTGTGGCCACGAGCGCGATCCCACCCGCCGCCGAGATCGGCGACGACCTCGCTGTGGGCTCCTCGGCGATCGGGCAGGGGCGCGTGCTGGCCACGACGCTGCAGATGACCGCCGTGGCCGCGACGATCGGCCTGGGCGGCCGCCTCCCGGTGCCGACGCTCGCCTACCGCTCCGGCCAGCCCGAGCGCGTCGGCGCCCGCGTGACCACCGCGAAGGTCGCTCGCGAGGTCCGCCGGATGATGGTCGAGGTGGTCCGGAGGGGGACCGGTGTCCGGGCGGCGATCCCGGGAGTGACCGTCGCCGGCAAGACCGGGACGGCGGAGCTGCGCACGACCCAGTCGTGCACCCCGAACACCAGCGCACCCGAGTCCTGCGTCAACCAGACCACGAACACGCCCAGTACGACCGACACCGACGCCTGGTTCGCGTCGTTCGCCCCCGCACGGGCCCCGAAGGTCGCGGTGGGCGTCCTGCTCGTCGAGGACGGCGCCGGCGGCGACACCGCGGCGCCGGCGGCCCGGATCGTCCTCGAGGAGGCGCTCCGCCACGCCTAGTGGACACCATCCGGCCCCCGGCACCCCTAGACGTCGAGCGAGTCCGTGGCCTTGTCGTCGGGGAAGAAGGACCTGATCGTCAGGACCAGCGGGCGGTTGTCCAGCGTGGTGCGCTTGAGCTTGAACAGCAGCTCCATCCCGTTGATGGAGCCGAGCTGGCCGGCCACCGAGTCCGGATTGGGGGCCACCGAGCTCGGGCCGATCGGGGCCGTGTTGTAGAAGAACGGGTTCCCGGCACCGATCCGGACCGGCTGGAAGGCGTTGCCCTCGGTGTCGGTGATCGTGAAGTTGTTGGTCGGAGCGACCGGCTGGTGCGTCGGGTTCTCGACGCGCACGAACACGGCGAACCACAGCTCGTCCGGAGCCAGGGCGGCCTGGCCGGGCGCGATGTCCTGGACGAAGGTCTTGTCCTCGGGAATCGCCTGGGGGTTGAGCTGGCGCGAGATCTCGACCTGGTACTTCAGCTGTCCGACGTTGAGGTAGACGCCCTCGGTGTCGCCGGTGTGGATCGTGCTGGTCTTGTTGCCGCACGCGCTGAGGCCGAGAGCGGCGGCGATGGCAACGAACAGTGCGAAGGACTTCGGGGAGATCGGGCGCATCCGGGCGGGGATCCTATCCAGCGGCCACGGTCGCGCGGGTTCCGCGGCCTCGATCCTCCTCGAGGATGGTGCGCAGGCGCCGCATCGCCCGATTGGTGCGGCGGCGCAGCCAGCCACGCGCCCCCAGGGACTCGCCGAGCCGGTCGGCCAGGTTGGCGGGCGCGGTCTCGAAGGTGAACGTCACCCGGGTCGTGTCGCCGGAGCCGGGCTCGAGCTCGTACGTGCCCAGCGTGCGGATCCGGTTGAACTTGCCGGTGCGCCCAGTCTCGACGATCAGCCGCGGGCGCTGGACCTCGGCGAAGGTCACGTCGGCCCAGGGGAAGCGGTTGAACGGGACCTTGACCCGGAAGCGCGCCCCCGCGCCACGGCCGTAGGAGTCCTCGCGGGTCAGGCGCCAGTCCACGAGGTAGTGGTCGCAGAACTCAGGATGGTTGGCCACGTCGACGAGGTACTCGAAGACCTCCTCGCGCGGGCGGGCGATCGTCACCGAAGCGGACACCGGATCCATCGCGGCGGGAGTCTACGAGACGGGCGTCAGGCGGCGATGCGGGCCAGCGGCTTGACCGCGTGGCCGAGCTCGCTGTGGTGCACGACCCGGATCTGCTCGGGCTCGCCGCCCTTGACGGCGCGGCAGAGAGCGCAGGCGACGGTGCCGTTGGCGTAGAGCGCGACGTGCTCGCCGACGAGCGGAGTGCGATGGCAGACCGAGCACGTGTCGCGATCGGCGGCAAGCCGCTGGACTCCGGTGCGCAGGAGCCGTCGGCCGAGGTCCTCAATCGGGCGTCGCATGCAGGGATCTTTCGCTGCGCTCCTACCGGATTCCTGCCAATCCCGCCGTTTTTAGCACCGGTTCAGCCGGGTAGGGGAGCATCTCCGGCCGATTGACACGATCGTTATGATCGGCATCCAGCGGCAGCCGGAAGAGGAGCGGGCAACATGGAATCTCTGACGTCTGGAACCTTGGCCGGAACAGGCTCGTTTCGCTGTGAGGAGTGCGGCTACGTGCTCTCGATGGCCGCCTCCGAGACCCTGCCCCCGTGCCCCGGATGCGGCGGCGAGCGTTTCGTGCGCGCCTCGCTGTTCGGAACGCGGTTCAGGCGCGACGGCGCCGACGCCGAGAGCGATGCGGCCGTCGGCCTGTTGATGGAGGACGCCGAGGCCCAGCTCGCCGAGCCCGGCGAGTACCTGGTCTTCGAGGAGGGCGGGGACACGCGCGTGGTGGCGCTGGACCGCGACTGGACGCGCATCGGCCGGTCCCTGGCCGCCGAGGTGCGCCTCGACGATCCCACCATCTCGCGCCGTCACGCCCTCATCGTGCGCGGGCCCGACGGCCTGCGCGTGCTCGACGACCGCAGCCTCAACGGCGTGTTCGTCAACGGGGAGCGCGTCGAATGGCGCACCCTGGTCGACGGTGACGAGGTCGTCGTCGGGCGCTATCGCCTGCACTTCGTCACGCGCGCCGCCGCGACCGGCGACGTCCCCGGGCCGGAGCTCGAGGCGGCGGGCTGAACGCTTCGGGCGGCCCTCGGACCGCCCGCGGAGGAGAGGGATGAGAGGGGGCCCGGGCTGGGAGCCGGGCCACCTCTTGCGAAGCCGTACTCTTCGCGCGTGCCCGCGCAGACGATCGCGATCCTCTCCCAGAAGGGCGGCACCGGGAAGACGACTGCGGTGCGCACGCTCGCCGACGTGTTCCGCCGCGCCGGGCTGTCCGTCCTGACCGTCGACCTCGACCCGCAGGGCAACCTGTCGGACTACTTCGACGTCGCGCCGGACGCCTCACCCACCATCGCCGACGTGCTCATGGGTCGCGCCACCGCGACACAGGCGATCCACGACGGCATCATCCCCGCCAACCTCCAGCTGGCCGAGGCCGAGCTGTCACTGGCTGGCAAGATGGGCCGCGAGCTGACGCTGCGCCGGGCGCTGCGCGAAATCGTCGACGACTACGACGTGATCTTCGTCGATTGCCCGCCGGCGCTCGGGCTCCTGGCCGTCAACGCGCTGGTTGCGGCCGACCACGCCCTGCTCAGCGCCGAGGCCCAGTACTTCTCGCTGCAGGGCGTCGAGCAGGCGCTCGAGGTCATCGAGCTGGCCCGCGACGGCCTCAACCCCGACCTCAACTGGCTCGGGGTGCTGTTCAACATCGCCGACATGCGCACGGTGCATTCGCGCGAGGCCTACGAGTCGCTCAAGGAGCACGTCGGCGAGAAGCTGCTGACCACCACCGTGCGCCAGTCGATCGCGTACGCCGAGTCCGCCGAGCGGGCGGTCTCGATCCTCGATCACCGGCCGGACCTGGGCGCGGACTACCTCGCGCTGGCCGGCGAGCTGCTCGAGCGCCTGGGCTTCGGCGACGCTCGTGCGCGGGTGCGGGAGCTGCTGCCTGCTTGAAGCGACTGTCAGTCCACGGATGAGCGGCGAGACGGTGAGCCCGCTGCCCGACGGGTGGCGATCGGCCGCGGCCCGGCTCTACGCCGACGCGTTCGTCGAGGATCCCGGCTGGCGCTCGGTCGGCCCGGACGGCCGCCGCCGGCGCTGGCGGTACGTGCGCCGGATCTGCGGGGCCGAGGTGCGGGTCGCCCGGCGGCTCGGCGGGACCGTCCTAGCGACGTTCGACGATGGTGCGCCGAGCGGAGTGCTCGTGTTCTACCCGCCGGAGGGCACGCCCGCCTCCTGGCGGCTGACGGTCGCCCAGGCGCCCGGCGCCGCGCTGGCCGGGCCGGTGGTGGTCGCCCGGTCGTTGGTCGCCGACGGGGTGCTCGGCGGAGGCCATCCGGACGAGCCGCACCTGTACGTCTCGCTGCTGGCGGTCTCCCCCGCGCTGCAGCGCGGCGGGCGCGGGCGGGCGCTGCTGGGCGACGTGCTGCGCTGGGCCGACGAGCTCGGCGTCCCCGCCTACCTCGACACCGCCAACCCCGACAACCTCCCCTACTACCGCTCCTTCGGCTTCGCGCTCACCGGCGAGGCGCGGCTGCCCCGCGGCGCGCCGCTGTGGTACCTGCTGCGCCCGGCCCGAAGCGCTACAGCCCGCTGACGTCGGCCCCCTGCGGCTCGAACGGGACGCGGATGACCTCGGCCCAGCCCGCCGCCTCGCGGCGCAGCCCGTCGACCACCGCCCCGGTCTGCTCGTAGTGGGTCCACACGAGGACCGTCGGGCCCGCCCCCGAGATCGTCGCGCCGAGCGCGCCGAGGCGCGGCGCCTTGGCCATCAGCTCCGCCGACCGCGGATAGAGATGCGCGCGGTAGGGCTGGTGCAGCGTGTCGTTCAGGCCGGCGGAGACGGCGTCCCAGTCGCCCGTCGTCAGGCCCAGGACGAGCAGCGCGCCGTAGCCGACGTTGCGCGCCGCGTCGCCGATCGGCACGCGCTCGGGCAGCACGCCGCGGGCCTGACGGGTGCGCACGTGCTGGTGGGGCACCACGAGCACGGCCTCGAGGCCGGCGGGCGGATCGAAGCGCTCGACCCTCCGGCCCGCGCAGATGACGAATCCGCCCCGGAGCGCCGCCGCGACGTTGTCGGGGTGGCCCTCCAGCGCGGTGGCGTGCTCGAGCAGGTCGGCGTCGAGCTCAAAGAGGTGGTCGGCCGCCATCAGCCCGGCAACGTAGGCCGCGGCGCTGGTGCCGAGCCCGCCGCTGAGCGGGATGTCGGAGCGGATCCGGAACTCGAAGTCGTCGGGCGGGTGCAGCCGCGCGAAGCCGCGGACGGCCAGGTTGCGCTGGTCGCGGGCGATCTTGAGGTCGGTCTGGACCGCGAAGCTCCCGGTCTCGACCACCTCGAGCTCCATGTGCAGCGCCAGCGCGCAGGCGAAGCTGTCGAAGCCCGGGCCGAGGTTCGCCGACGAGGCGGGGACGCGAACGAGCCGGCGGCGCTCCATGGCGCCAAGCCTAACCGGCGGCCAGGAGGCCACGTAGATTGCCGTCCATGCATCCCAACCTCGTGCACATCGACGACGTCGAGACCGTCGTCATCGATCGCGGCCCCCTGCAGGGCCGCCGCCAGCGGCTCGGCGCGGCAGCGGGCGCGCTGCGGATCGGGCTGAGCCGCTACGTGCTGGAGCCCGGGCAGCGGCCGATGCCCGTCCACGTCCATGCCGACGAGGAGGAGCACTTCTACGTCGTGTCCGGCAGTGGGCTGTCGTGGCAGGCCGGGAAGGTCTGGGAGATCGGCCCGGGCGACGTCGTCGTGCACCCAGCGCAGGGTGCGGCCCACACGCTCGTGGCCGGCGACGACGGGCTCGAGGTGCTCGCCTTCGGCACGGGCTCGGACACCGGGATGACCTGGCTGCCCCGCGCGCGGTCGTGGTGGATGGGGCCCCACTGGCTGCCCGACGACGCGCCCCACCCGTTCGCCCGCGAGGCCGAGGCAGGCGTGCTGGAGCTCCCGGCCGCGGAGGCCGGGCGCTGCCCGTCCATCGCCGGCCGAGCCGATGCCGCCGAGGAGGTCCAGGAGCGCCCGGGGTTCCAGGAACACGCCTGGCGTCTCGGCGCCGCGGCGGGAGCGGAGCGCGCGGGGCTGAACCTCGGGATCCTCGAGCCCGGCTCGCTGCCCTGCCCCATGCACTGGCATTCGGCCGAGGAGGAGGCGTTCGTCGTCCTGGAGGGCGACGGTGAGGCGCTGCTGGGAGACGACGCGTTCCCGGTGCGCGCCGGCCACGTGCTCCTGCGCCCGCCGGGCACCGGCGTGGCCCACGCGCTGCGCGCCGGGCCCGGCGGCCTCACCTACATCGTCTTCGGCACCCGCGTGCCTGGGGACTACGCCTACTACCCGCGCTCGCGCAAGCTCAACTTCGGCGGTGGCGTGATCTTCCGCGTCGAGTCGCTCGACTACTGGGACGGCGAGTGATCAGCGCCCGGTGTGCTTCTTCTTGTGGTGCTTCTTGGGCTTGGGCTTGGCCTTCTTCGGGACCGGCTTCTTGACCGCGGGCTTGGGCTCGGGGGCGAAGGCGCTGGGGACCATCCGCTTGACGAACGCGCGGATCGGGTCGTCGGC
>JAWVFY010000117.1:0-2820 GCA_033855575.1 Solirubrobacteraceae bacterium | reverse complement strand
GTGGTGGGAGCTCGACGACGCCGCCTGGACGGACTCGTTCGAGCTCAACGTGCTCTCGTACGTGCGCTGCGCGCGCGCGGCGCTGCCGCACCTGCGTGCCTCCGACCAGGCGCGCATCGTCAACGTCTCGTCGACCTCCGGCAAGCGCCCGTCGGCGGGCATGCCTGACTACAGCATCGCCAAGGCCGCGGTCCTGTCGTTCTCGCGTCTGCTGGCCGACGTGCATGCGAGCGAGGGCATCATCGTCAACGCCGTCTGCCCGGGGCCGACGCTGACGCCCGCCTGGCTTGGGCCCGGCGGGCTCGCCGACCAGGCCGCGGCGCGCTCGGGAGGCGATCGCGAGGCGGCGCTCGCGGCCACCGGAGCGGGCCGTCCGCTCGGGCGCCTGGCCGAGCCGGCCGAGATTGCAGGCGTTATCGCATTTCTGTGCTCGGCTCGCGCAAGCTACGTCACCGGCGCCGCCTGGAGCGCCGATGGCGGCACCGTGCCGGTGATTCTGTAACCAAGCCGTTTCGCGGCGCTTGCGGCGTTTCGCGGAGAGTCCTGAAAACGGTGCAAGCCCGGCCCAGAGCGCGACGGTAGGTTCTAGTAGAATCGCCTGGGCGCATGCGGACTACCGGACCTGTTGCCGACGCCTTTCTGGCGCGTTTGGACGCCGAAGAGGCGCGCCGTCTCTCGCCCTTGGCCGTTCGCTCGTCGCGAACGCGCGGGCGGCTCGTCGAGGAGGAGCCCTGCGGTCTCCGCAGCCCGTTCCAGCGCGACCGCGACCGTATCGCCCACTGCAAGGCGTTCCGTCGCTTGAAGCACAAGACCCAGGTCTTCGTCGCTCCCGAGGGTGATCACTACCGCACGCGCCTCACGCACACGCTCGAGGCGGTGGGCATCTCGCGCACCGTCGCCCGCGCCCTGCGGCTCAACGAGGATCTCACGGAGGCCATCGGCCTCGGCCACGACCTCGGCCACCCGCCGTTCGGGCACGCCGGCGAGGCAGCGCTGGACGGCGCGCTGCGCGACCGCTTCGACGGCGGCTTCCGCCACAACGAGCATTCTCTGCGCGTCGTCGACGTGCTCGAGCGCGACGGTCGCGGCCTCAACCTCACATTCGAGGTGCGCGACGGGATCCTCAACCACACCGGGCCCGTCACCCCGGAGTCGCTCGAGGGCCGCATCGTCAAGCTCGTCGACCGCGTGGCCTACATCAACCACGACATCGACGACGCCCTGCGCGCCGGCGTCCTCGACGCCGCCGAGTTGCCCGACGGGCCCGTCGCGCTCCTCGGGGGCACGGGATCGGCGCGCATCGACGCGATCGTTCACGACCTTGTCGAGACCTCCGATGTCGCCGGCGACATCCGGCAGAGCGAGCCGGTCGCCGAGGCCATGCTCGCCCTGCGCACGTTCCTGTTCGCGCGGGTCTACGGGCAGGGGCCGCTGCGCGAGGAGGCCGACCGCGCCGGGTTCGTCGTGCGCAGCCTCTTCGGCCACTTCTGCGATCACCCTGCCGACATGGGCGACGGCGACCCCGAGATCGACCTCGCGACGCGCGTGACAGACCACGTGGCGGGCATGACCGACCGCTTCGCGCTGCGCCGCTTCGAGGAGCTCCTGCTGCCGCATGCCCAGGCGGGCCCATGAGCGGGCGGCTCACGCCGGCCACGATCGAGGCCGTCAAGGAACGCGCCGAGATCCTCGAGCTGGCGCGCGTCGACACCGAGCTGCGCAAGGCCGGGGTCGAGTGGGTCGGCCGCTGCCCATTCCACTCCGAGCGCACGGTGTCGTTCTACGTCAATCCCGTCAAGCGCCTGTACCACTGCCACGGCTGCGGCGTGGGCGGCGATGCGATTGCGTACGTGCGCGCGCGCCACGCGCTCGACTTCACCGGCGCCATCGAATGGCTCGCAGAGCGCTTCAACGTGCCGCTGGAGTACGAGGAGGAGACGCCGGAGCTCGCGGCCCGCCGGCGTGGGGAGGACCGGCGGCGCGAGCTGCTGGCTCTCACGGCGGCGTTCTACCACCGCGTGCTGCGCGAGAGCCCGCTCGCCGAGGGCGCGCGCGACTACCTCACGGAGCGCGGCGTGACGTGGGAGATGGCGGAGCGCTTCCAGCTCGGCTACTCGCCCGACGAGCGCCAGGTGATCGCGGGCGCGCGGAGCCGCAAGTTCGCCGATCGCGAGCTCGACGACGCAGGCATCACGCGCCGCGGGCCGGCGGGGCCTGTCGACCGCCTGGCGGGGCGGCTGATCTTCACGCTCTCGGATCCGCGCGGGCGCCCGATCGCCTTCGCGGGCCGGCGCCTGCCGCCCGACGAGTCCGGCGCGAAGTACGTCAACTCGCCCGCGAGCCCGCTCTGGGACAAGAGCGCAACGCTCTACGGCCTGCATCTGGCGCGCACGGCGATCGCCAAGGCCGAGGAGGCGATCGTCGTCGAGGGCTACACCGATGTGATTGGTCTCGTGCAGGCTGGATACGACAACGTCGTGGCCTCAATGGGTACGGCCCTCACCCAGCCGCAGCTCCGCGAGCTGCGTAAGCTCGCCCGCAACGTCATCCTGCTGTTCGACGCGGATGCCGCCGGCAGCGATGCGGCCCTGCGCGGCCTCGAGCTCGCGACGAGCCCCGACGTCGGTCTGCGCGTGCGCGTCGCCTCGCCGCCGCGCGGCTCGGATCCCGCGGAGGTCGCCGCGGCCGGCCGCGAGGCCGTCGACCGCATGCTCGGCGGCGCGCGCAGCGTGCTCGCCTTCCGCGTCGCGCTCGTGCTCGACGCGGCCGACGTCAACAGCACCGACGGCCGCACGCAGGCCTACGAGGCGATCCAGGCCG
>JAWVFY010000116.1:0-6927 GCA_033855575.1 Solirubrobacteraceae bacterium | reverse complement strand
CGGCCCCAAGCAGGGACTGTTCATCCAGGTCGTCGCCGACTCCGAGCCCGACGTCGAGATCCCGGGCAAGCTGTTCTCCTTCAACCAGCTCAAGCACGCCCAGGCCGACGGCGACCTGGCCACCCTGCGCGCGCATGGCCTGCCGGCCTGCCGCGTCTCTGACATCGAGGAGATCCAGTAAATGAGCCAGATCGGCTTCGTCGGCCTCGGCAAGATGGGCGGCAACATGGTCGCGCGGATCAAGCGCGACTCCGACCACGACGTGGTCGCCTTCGACTTCGACGAGAAGGCCGTCAAGGCCGCCGTCAAGAAGGGGGCGGCCGGCGCCAAGTCGCTGCGCGAGCTCGTCAAGAGGCTCGAGGCGCCGCGGATGGTGTGGATCATGGTCCCGGCCGGCGAGCCGACGCAGAAGACCGTCGAGCAGCTCGCCAAGCTGCTCGACAGGGGCGACATGATCATCGACGGGGGCAACTCGAAGTGGACCGACGACAAGGCCCGCGCGGCGCAGCTGCGCAAGTTGGGCATCGACTACGTCGACGTCGGCGTGTCGGGCGGCGTCTGGGGGCTGCAGGTCGGCTACTGCATGATGGTCGGCGGCCCGAACAAGTCGATCAAGCGCCTCGCGCCGGTCCTCGACGTGCTCGCCCCACCCACGACGGAGGAGCACGGCCCGGGCTGGGGGCACTTCGGCCCGTCGGGTGCGGGGCACTACGTCAAGATGGTCCACAACGGGATCGAGTACGGGATGATGCAGGCCTACGCCGAGGGCTTCGACTTGTTCGACAAGTCGGAGTTCGACCTGGACAACGCCAAGATCGCGCACCTCTGGATGCAGGGCTCGGTGGTGCGCTCGTGGCTGTGCGAGCTCGCGGCGCGCGCGTTCGAGCAGGACGGCAACGACCTCGCCGAGCTGAGCCCTTACACGGCGGACTCCGGCGAGGGCCGCTGGACGCTGGAGGACGCCATGGCCAAGGACGTCCCGACGCCCGTGCTCAGCGCGTCGCTCTACGCCCGCTTCTACTCGCGCGGCAACGGCGAGTTCACCGGCAAGGTGCTGGCCGCGCTGCGCAACCAGTTCGGCGGTCACGCCGTGCAGAAGCGGGCGGACGGCTAGTGGCGACGAGCGCCCAAGCGACACCGGACAACCCCCTCGTCGAGGGGCTCGAGCGGCTGCCCGTCCACCCCACGACGCTGGTCATCTTCGGCGGCACCGGCGACCTGGCCAAGCGCAAGCTGCTTCCCGCGCTGTACAACCTCGCCCACGAGGGCGCCCTGCCCGAGCGCTTCAACCTGATCGCCTGCTCTCGCAGCGAGAACTCCCACGAGGACTACGCGCGGGTCGCCGAGGAGGCGATCCGCCAGTTCTCGCGCCGGCCGCCGGACGACGACGTGCTCAAGGCGTTCCTCGAGCGCGTCCGCTACGTGCCCGGCACCTTCGACGACCCGTCGGTCTACACGATGCTGTCCGAGACCATCGACGCGTTCGACGAGGAGGCCGGCCAGCCCCTCAACCGGGCCTTCTACCTCTCGACCGCGCCCGAGTTCTTCCCGGTCATCGTCGAGCAGCTCGGCGCTGCCGGGCTCGACCACCACACCGACGCCGAGGTCCGCTGCATCATCGAGAAGCCGTTCGGCACGACGCTGGCCGAGGCCAAGGACCTCAACCAGCGTGTCCTGGGCGTCTTCGAGGAGCGCCAGGTCTTCCGCATCGACCACTATCTGGGCAAGGAGACCGTCCAGAACATGATGGCGTTCCGGTTCGCCAACGGGCTGTTCGAGCCCGTCTGGAACCGCAACTACATCGACAACGTCCAGATCACCGCGGCCGAGGACATCGGCATTGGCACGCGCGCCGGCTACTACGACCACGCGGGCGCGCTGCGCGACCTCGTCCAGAACCACATGCTCCAGCTGCTCTGCCATGTGGCGATGGAGCCGCCGGTCGACTTCTCGGCCGACCAGGTGCGCGACGAGAAGGTCAAGGTCCTGCACGCGATCCGCGCACCGACGGCCGGCGACGTCGAGCAGATGGCGGTGCGCGCGCAGTACGCCGCGGGCACGGTCGGGGGCGACGAGGTGCCCGGCTACCTCGCCGAGGACGGCGTCCCCGACGACTCCAACACCGAGACCTACGCGGCGCTGCGGCTGGAGATCCAGAACTGGCGCTGGGCCGGCGTGCCGTTCTACCTGCGCACCGGCAAGCGGCTGGCCCGCAAGGTCACCGAGATCGCGGTCACCCTCCGGCCCGTCCCACACCTGGCGTTCAAGCAGGAGGGCTCGGTGGGCGTCAAGCCCAACCAGCTGATCTTGACCCTCCAGCCCAACGAGGGCGTCTCGCTCTCGCTGGGCGCCAAGATCCCCGGCACCCGCATGCGCATCCGGCCGGTCAACATGGAGTTCCTCTACGGCACGGCGTTCCTGTCGCAGTCGCCCGAGGCCTACGAGCGCCTGATCATGGACGCGATGCGCGGCGATGCGACGCTCTTCACCCGCAACGACGAGGTCGAGGCGCAGTGGCGGATCTGCGACCCGATCGTCCAGCACTGGGAGGGCACGCCCGGCCCGCTGCCCACCTACGAGGCCGGCTCCCACGGGCCCGAGGAGGCCGCCTCGCTGCTGCTCGGCGAAAACACGTGGAGGGCGATCTGACCGCCTCGGACGCGGTCTGGAGCGAGCGCGACACGACGCCGGGCGCCATCGAGGCCGCCCTGCGCGAGCTGCTGCGCGCGCGCCACACCGAGAACGCCAACCACGTCCCGGCGCGGGTGCTCAACCTGGTCGTCGTCGTCGACGCCCGGTGGAGCGGCGAGATCGCCAACCGGCTGGCCCGGGTCGGGCGCTACCACCCGTCGCGCACGATCGTCTGCGCGGTCGAGGCCGGGCGAACGACGCTCGACGGGAGGGCCTCGATCGCCGCCGACGAGACCAAGCCGGGCGAGCTGGCCCTGGCCCGCGAGCTGGTGGTCGTCCTCTGCGGCGAGCGCCACCTCGCCCACCTCGACTCGATCGTCGACCCGCTCGTCGTCACCGACCTGGCCACCGTCGTCTGGGCCCCGCACGGCCACCACGATGCCGTCGATTCGCTGCTGCCGCTCGCGCAGGTCGTTCTGGTGGACTCCGTCGACGAGCCCGACGTCGAGGAGGCCCTGGAGCGCGCCGGCTCGCTGGCCGAGCAGGCCTACGTGGTCGATCTCGCCTGGCTGCGATCGACACCGTGGCGCGAGCGGATCGCCGCCACGTTCGACCCCGTCAAGCTTCGTCCCGACCTGCACATGATCTCCCGGCTGACGATCCGCCATCACCCCGACTCGGGCGCCGCCGCGCTGCTGCTCGTCGGCTGGCTGGCCGCCCAGCTTCACTGGCGGCCGGAGAAGCTGCTGCCCCGCAGGGAGGCCGTCGCCGGCAAGGCCCACGCCCGCCGCCAGGACGTCGAGCTGTCGCTCGTGCCGGCACCCGAGCAGAGTGTCCGCGGCCTGGCGACCGTAGAGCTCGAGACCGCCTCAGGCCGCTGGCTCAAGCTCGACCGCGGGCCGGGCGGCCTGCACGCCAGCTACAAGAGTGCGCGCGGAGCCGCCCGTGAGTGGACGGTGCTGGGCGCCTCGCGCGGCGAGTCCGGGATCCTCGGCGAGGGCATCCGCCAGGCGCTGCTGCGTGATCCGACCTACCGGCCGGCGCTGGACAAGGCACGCGTGCTCGCGCCATGAGACAGTTGGTCGGCGACGTCCCGCTGGGTGGCAGCGCGTTCCCACCGATCGCGGAGTACGCGTTCCTCAGCGACACCGAGTGCACCGCGCTCGTGGCGCCCAGCGGCAACGTGGAGTGGATGTGCGTGCCGCGGATGGACGCGCCGTCGATCTTCGCGGGCATGCTCGACCGCGACGCCGGCACGTTCCGCCTCGGCCCGGCCGACCAGAGCGTCCCCGCCGGCCGGCGCTACCTACCCGGCACCATGGTCCTCGAGACGACGTGGGGCACGCGCACCGGCTGGATCATCGTTCGCGACGTGCTGCTCATCGGCCCGTGGCACCACGAGGGCGAGCGCTCGCACACCCACCGCCGCTCGCCCACCGACTACGACGCCGACCACGTGCTGCTGCGCACCCTGCGCTGCGTCAACGGCTCGGTGGAGATGAACCTCGACTGCGAGCCGGTCTTCGACTACGGCCGCAAGGCCGCCGTGTGGGAGTACGCCGGCGATGGCTACCACAAGGCGGTGGCGCGGGCCGAGGGCACGAGCCTCGAGCTGACGCTGACCACCGACCTGCGCATCGGCTTCGAGGGGTCGCGGGCGAAGTCGCGCACGACGATGCACGACGGCGACCTGGCCTTCGTGGCCCTCTCGTGGTCCGAGCACGGCGGGCCCGAGACCTACGAGGACGCCTACCGGTGCCTGGTGCGGACGGCCGACTACTGGCACGAGTGGCTCTCGCACGGCGACTTCCCCGACCACCCGTGGCGCACGCACCTGCAGCGCAGCGCGCTGACGCTCAAGGGCCTGACCTACGCGCCGACGGGCGCGATGTGCGCGGCAGCGACGACGTCGCTGCCCGAGACGCCCGGCGGGGAGCGCAACTGGGACTACCGCTACTCCTGGATCCGGGACTCCACGTTCATGCTGTGGGGCCTCTACACGCTCGGCTTCGACTGGGAGGCCAACGACTTCTTCTACTTCATCCACGACGTCACGCGGGGCGACGCCGACCTGCAGGTCATGTACGGCCTCGGCGGCGAGCGCGAGCTGACCGAGGCCGAGCTCGACCACCTCTCGGGCTACGAGGGCGCCCGCCCGGTGCGGATCGGCAACGGCGCGTGGAACCAGAAGCAGCACGACGTGTGGGGCGCCCTGCTCGACTCGATCTACCTGCACACCAAGTCGCGCGACAACCTGCCCGAGTCGGTGTGGCCGATCGTCATCAAGGCGGTCGAGTGCGCGATCGACCAGTGGCGCGAGCCCGACCGCGGCATCTGGGAGGTCCGCGGCGAACCCCAGCACTTCACCTCCTCGAAGATCTTCTGCTGGGTGGCCTGCGACCGCGGCGCGCGGCTGGCCCGCCTGCGCGACGACGCCGAGCACGAGAAGCGCTGGCAGGCGGCCGCCGACGAGATCCACGCCGACGTCCTCGAACACGGCCTCGACAAGCGCGGCGTGTTCACCCAGCACTACGGGACCGACGCCCTCGACGCCTCCCTGCTGCTGTTGCCGCTCCTGCGCTTCCTGCCCGCCGACGACGAGCGGGTGCACCGGACGGTGATGGCGATCGCCGACGAGCTCACGGTCGACGGGCTGGTGCTGCGCTACAAGACCCACGAGACCGACGACGGCCTGTCGGGCGTCGAGGGCACGTTCGCGATCTGCTCGTTCTGGCTGGTGTCGGCGCTCAGCGAGATCGGCGAAGGCCGTCGCGCCCGCGAGCTGTGCGAGAAGATGCTGTCCTACGCCTCACCGCTCTACCTCTACGCGGAGGAGATCGATCCGAAGTCGGGGCGCCACCTGGGCAACTTCCCCCAGGCGTTCACCCATCTCGCGCTGATCAACGCCGTCATGCACGTCATCCGCGCCGATCGCGAGCTCATGCTCACCCAGCAGCCGCTCGATGCGAGCCGCCGGGAGACCGGGCTGCTCAACGCACCCGGCGAGCCGCCAACCGGCATCGGACCATGATGCTCGTGACGGTCGCCGACCCGGATGCGGCCGCGCTGCGCTGCGCGGAGTCGCTGGCGTTGTCGCTGCGCGAGGCGCTCGCCCGGCGCGGCGTGGCGCACCTCGCGCTCAACGGCGGCTCGACCCCGCGCCCGGTCTACGCGCGGCTGCCCGCGCTGCTGCCGGACTGGTCAGCGGTGCATCTGTGGTTCGGCGACGAGCGCTGCCTGCCGCCCGAGCACGAGGACTCCAACTACCGGCTGGCCCGCGAGACCCTCATCGCCGGCGCCGAGATCCCGCCCGACCGGGTCCACCGGATGCGCGGCGAGCTCGGGCCCGACGAGGGCGCGCGCGCCTACGCGGCCGAGCTCGCCGAGCACCTCGAGCTCGACGACGCGGGGATGCCGATCCTCGACGTGGCGCACCTCGGCCTCGGGCCCGACGGCCACACCGCGTCGCTGTTCCCCCACCACGACTCGCTGCGCGCCGGGATCGAACAGCCCGTGGCGACGATCGCCGAGCACCACTCGCCCAAGCCCCCGCCCGAGCGCATCTCGCTGTCGCTGGGCTGCCTGAACGCGGCCCGCCGCCGGGTCCTGCACACGGTCGGCGAGGACAAGCGCGCGGCGGTCGAGCGCGTGCTGGCCGCGCCCGATCCGGGAACCCCGGCGTCGCTGCTCGAGCGCCGAGGGCTCGAGCTGATTGTCGACGACGCGGCGCACCCCAGCCCGAATACCTAGAAATGGGGATGCCGAAAGTCCTGGCGATCGGGCATTGTGTGCGCTGCACATGCTGCGCGTCTTCCTCTGCGACGACGAGTCCCACTACCGGTCACTCGTTCGCGTCGTCCTGACCAAGGCCGACGACCCCTACGAGATCGTCGGCGAGGCCTCCGACGGCCGGGAGTGCATCGAGCTGGCTCCCCCGCTGCATCCCGACCTGCTTCTGCTCGACGTCAACATGCCGGGCATGAGCGGCCTCGAGGCGCTGCCGCAGCTGCGCGTGCTGCTCCCGGAGACGAAGATCATCGCTCTGACCACGGCGTGGGCCGACCCCTGGGAGCGACGTTTCCTGGACGCAGGGGGCGACGCGTTCATCGAGAAGCCGCGCAACGCGATGACGCTCCCGGCCAAGCTCCGCGCAGCGCTGGGCCAGGAGCCCGTCGATCCCCTCGACGTCGCCGAGCTGATGTTCCACTCGTGGTGGAACGACGACCGGGCGCGGACGTGGACGGTCTTCTCCGACGAGGTCGAGTTCACGCCGATCGACTCCGACCAGACGGTGCG
>JAWVFY010000115.1:0-8120 GCA_033855575.1 Solirubrobacteraceae bacterium | reverse complement strand
CACTCCGTCTCCGCTCGCGCCACCCGCGGAAGCAGCGCCGGAGTCGACGGCGTCGGTCACCGACGTGGCGACGACGGGTGGCGCACCCGGAGCGGATGCGGGCGCGGCGCAGCCGTGTCCGCACCGCACCGGAGTAGCGAGAGGACCCGCGGCCACCGGCGCGCACGCCCATGGCTCCAGTCGCAAACTCAGCCCGTCGCGCCCGCCCGGACCGAGGTCTGCTCGGGGATCATCGGGCCCGGGCCCGCGGGGTCGACGAGGTCGGCCTCGAAGAACGCGTAGCGGCCCTCGAGGACCTTCTGGGCGGTGGCGTACTGCGCGTCGTCGTCGTTGGCCCACAGCTCGTCGAACTTGCGCTCGGCGCGCCGGCGGGCCTGCCGGCAGAAGAGCGCCGCGAGCTCGAAGTACTCGTCGCGGCGGTCGGGCTCCTTGCCGGCCAGCGTATGCGCGTACGTGCACGCCGCGGAGATCGCGAAGACCTCCGAGCCGATGTCGACGATCCGCCCCAGCAGGGCGCCCTTCTGCTCCAGCCGCGCCTGGTAGCGACCCATGAGGTAGAAGGTCGAGCGGGCCAGCTTGCGCGACGCGCGCTCCGCGTAGCGCAGGTGCGAGGCGAGCGGGCCGAAGTCGCCGAACGAGCCCGGCCGCTGACCCTCGCCGACGGCGAGCTTCGGGAACCACGACGCGTAGAACGCGCCGGCCTTCAGCGCCGCCCTGGCCTTCTCGGCCGGCGGGGTCTTCGGCTCGAGGATGTCGCCGGCGATCTGGAGGTGCTGGTCGACGGCCTCGCGCGCGATGAGCAGGTGCATGATCTCCGTGGAGCCCTCGAAGATCCGGTTGATGCGCATGTCGCGCAGCATCTGCTCGACCGGCACCGGCTTCTCCCCGCGCGCGGCGAGCGACTCCGCGGTCTCGTAGCCGCGGCCGCCGCGGATCTGCACGAGCTCGTCGACGACCTGCCAGCCCAGCTCGGACGCGTAGAGCTTGGCGATCGCGGCCTCGATGCGGATGTCGATCTTCTTCTCGTCGGCCATGCGGCTGGCCACGTCGACCATCGCCTCCAGGCCGAACGCCGTGCCGGCGATGAACGCGAGCTTCTGGGCGACCGGGTCGTGCCTGCCGATCGGCTGGCCCCACTGCTTGCGCTCGGCCGACCACTCGCGGGCGATCTTCAGCGAGTACTTCGCAGCCGCCGAGCAGATGGCGGGCAGCGACAGGCGCCCGGTGTTCAGCGTCGACAGGGCGATCTTCAGGCCCTTGCCCTCGCCGCCGATCACGTTCTCGGCCGGGACGAACACGTCGGTGAAGGTGGTCACCGAGTTCTCGATGCCGCGCAGGCCCATGAACTGGTTGCGGTGCACGACCTCGATCCCCTCGAGGTCGTAGGGGCAGATGAACGCGGTGATGCCGCCCTTGTGGCTGGCGGACCTCGGGACCGCCGCCATCACGACGACGACGTCGGCCCAGGCGCCGTTGGTCGCCCACAGCTTGGTGCCGTTGAGCACGTAGCCCGAGCCGTCCTCGGTGGGGACCGCGGTGGTGCTCATGCGCGCGGGATCGGAGCCCACGTCGGGCTCGGTGAGCAGGAAGGCCGAGATGTGCGTCTTGGCGACCTTGGGCAGCCATTCGCGCTTCTGCTCCTCCGTGCCGAACTGCAGCAGCGGCACCGGCACGCCGATCGACTGGTGGGCGGAGAGCAGCGCGGTCAGCGCCGAGTGGTAGTTGCCCGCCAGCCCCAGCGCGCGGTTGTAGTAGACCTGCGAGAGGCCGAGGCCGCCGTAGGCCTCGGGGATCTTCATCCCCAGCGCGCCGATCTCCTTGAGGCCGGCGACGACCTCGTCGGGGATCCTCGCGTCGCGCTCGATCTCCAGCGGGTCGACGTGCTCGGACAGGAAGGTGCGCAGGCGCTCGAGGAACGCGTCGCCCTTGGCGACGGCCTCCGCCGAGGGCTTGGGCTGCGGATGGATGAGGTCGAGCCGCAGGTTGCCGAGGAAGAGCTCCTTGCCGTAGCTCGGGAGCTCCCAGGAGGTGTCCCGGCTCTCCTCGGCGATCTGCTTGGCCTGCTCATAAGAGTCGTTGTTCGTAGCCATGGCCGGCCAGTCCTACCCGCTGTGAACGAACGGCTAATCGCTGGTGAAGGCGCGGCCCGGTGCGCTTAGATGCCCGTGTGATCGATCTCACGCGCCGGTCGATGCTCCGTGCCGGGGGAGGGATGGCGGCGGCGGGCGCCGCCGCGCCCTACGCGCCGCTGCTCGGCCGCGCGGCGGCGCTGGGGCCCCGGGGGCCCGACCAGCTGCCCGACCCCTCGCGGCCGGCGGGCACGGTCGATGCGGCGATGCCGTTCGATCACATCGTGGTGGTGATGCAGGAGAACCACTCGTTCGACAACTACCTCGGGATGCTGCCGCGCCGCGGCCAGCCCCGGGCCGACGGGTTCACCTTCGACGCCGCGGGGCGGCCGATCAACGCCAACCCGTACAAGGGCGGGCACCTGCCGGTCCAGCGGGCGCCGTCGCTCTGCCAGGCCAGCGGCCCCGGGCAGTCATGGCGCTCGACGCACCTGCAGATCGACGGCGGGAAGATGGACGGCTTCGCCGAGCAGACCTCGCCCGTCTGCATGCTCTACTACGACGAGCAGGACCTGCCGTTCTACTACTGGCTGGCCAAGACCTTCTGCCTGGGCGACCGCTGGTTCTCCTCGGCGCCGTGCCAGACCTACCCCAACCGGCGCTTCCTGCTGGCGGGCACCGCGTTCGGGCTGATCAGCACCGACACGAACTCGATCACCCAGGACCCGCCCAACGGCACGATCGTCGACCGGCTCGACGCGCACGCGATCACCTGGCGCGACTACTTCGTCGACGTGCCGGCGACCGGCGTCATCGCCTCGATCCCCGAGAAGCATCCGCAGAACCTCGCGGGCATCGCGCAGTTCTACGCCGACTGCGCGGCCGGGACACTGCCGTCGGTGAGCTTTGTCGACTCCGACATCGGCGTGGCCGCGGTGGTCGCCGACGGCACGTTCGGTCAGGTCCCGGCCCCGTTCGCCGCCGAGGTCCACGACGAGACCGCCGCGCAGAGTCAGAGCGAGGAAGGCCCGGCCGACATCTCGCTGGGCGAGAACTTCGTCAGCCAGGTCACCAACGCGGTGCTGGCGTCACCGCTGTGGCCGCGGATCCTGCTCATCTGGACCTACGACGAGCACGGCGGCTACTACGACCACGTCCCACCGCCGGCCGCGATCCCGCCGGACGACATCAAGCCCAAGCTGGGCCCGAAGGACCCGCCGGGCGGCTACGACATCTACGGGCCGCGCGTGCCGACCGTGGTGGTGTCGGGCCACGCCCGTCCGGCGACGGTGACCAGCGTCGTCCACGACCACACCTCGATCCTGGCCACCATCGAGGCCAAGTGGAACCTGCCGTTCCTCACGCGCCGCGACGCCAACGCCACGACGCTGATGGACTTCCTCGACGCCGGCCGGGTCACGTTCCCCGAGCCGCCTGCCGCGGTCGCGCCGTCAGACCTGGCGGCCAGCGAGCAGCACTGCTCGACGACGCCGCCCGCCTTTGCCTCCCAGCCCGGGCCGCCGCCCCCGCTGGGGGGCTCGAGCGCCACGGCCGCCGGCCAGCTGGTCGCGCGGTTCTACGGGCGCCGCCACGCGATCGGCGGCGCGGTGCTGGTCGAGCTGGCGCTGCGCCGCGGCACCGTCAGCGGGCTCGAGGTCGAGTTGCTGCGCGCGGGGCGCGTCGTGGCCCGCGCCGCGGTCGCCCACGTCGGCGCTGCCCGCCATCGCGTGGCGCTGCGTCCGCTCGGCGGCGGCGCGCACCTCGCCGGCGGCCGCTACACGCTGGTCGTCCGCCACGGTCCGACCACGCTCGTGCGCCGCCGCGTGCGGCTGCGCCGCCTGCATCAGTGACAGGCGGCCGAGCCGGCGTCGGTGAACGGGTCGGCGCTCGCCGACTCGAATCGCCAGTCGTAGCCCGTGGGGCGCAGCCGCAGCCTGAGCACGCCGAACGTCGTGGCGTTGTGGGCCTCGCTGTGCGGCGCAGCGGTGGTGATGTGGGCGATCGAGTCGCCGCCGGTGCCGACGATGAACTCGCGGATGCCGTGCGCCGGGTCGAGGTTGCCCGCGGGGTCCTGGGGCGCAAAGCGGTCGTAGTAATGGTGGTGGCCGTCGAGGATCACGTCGGCCCCGCCGGCATAGAGCGTCTCCCACAGCGGCCGCACGGTCGCCACGCCGCCGCCCTGCGCGGTGAACAGCGGGTGATGGAAGTAGGCCAGCGTGCACGGTGCCGGGTGCGCCTGCAGATCGGCCGCGAGCCACTGGTCCTCGGGCGAGCCCGCAGCGCAGCCGCCCGGCAGCTGGTTGCAGTTGGAGTTCAGCGCGACGATGTGCCAGGCCCCGATGTCGTAGCTGTAGTAGCCCAGCCCGCGCAGGCCTGCCGGGCCGGTGTCCTGGCCGGCGCCGTTGAAGTAGTCGTAGTAGCCGGCAGCGGTCGCGCCCGAGGCGTACTCGTGGTTGCCCAGGATCGGGTGCTGCAGCGCCTTGGTCTGTCCCCACGTCAGGCCGTAGGACTGGTCGAACTGCTCGAGCTGGCCGCCGCCGTACTGCTCGTCGCCCAGCGGGAGGACGGCCCAGAGGTCGGCCTCCTGGAGCAGGTAGCCCGTCCGGCGCTGGCCGCAGTGGCGGGGCACGCCCGCGCCGCCGTTGAAGTACCTGCTGCTCGCGGGGCAGGCGATGTCGCCCGCGGCCTCGATGACGGGGTCGGCGCCGGCCGGCTGCCAGTCGGGGGCGTGGGCGTCGGTGTTCGACGAGCCGATCGCGGCCAGCCCGCGGCCGCCGGCCCGCACGGTGTAGACCCGGCGATGGCCGGCGCGCCCGGCCGAGAAGGCCAGTCGCCGCCCGTCGGGCGACCACGAGGGAGCGGCCGCGGGCCCGGCGGCCACGGCCACCACCCGGTGGGCGCGGCGGCCGTTGCCCGCCATCACCCAGATCGCCCCGCCGCGGACGAAGGCGATCCGGGTGCCGTCGGGCGACCAGCTCGGGTCGCTGTCGTCGGCGCGCGCGTGGGTCAGGCGCACGCTCTTGCCCCCGCCGGCACCGACCGAGAAGATGGCGTCGCCGCGCGGGGTGCGGGCCACGTAGGCGATCCGGTTGCGGACCGACCACGCCGGGGCGTGCTGGTCCGAGCCGCCCGAGGTCAGCGCCCGGATGCCGACCCCCTCGGCCCCGATCGCGTCGATGTGGCGCTGGCCGGCGCGGCCGTCCGCGTAGGCCACCTGGTCGCCGGCGGGCGACCAGGTCGGTGCGGCCGCCCGAGCGCCCGTGGGCGTCAGCTGGCGCAGGTCGCGCCCGTCGAGATCGAGCACCCAGATGTCGCTGCCCGATGCCGAGGAGCGCGCGACCGCCAGTCGCCGTCCCAGGGGCGAGTAGGCGGGATCGGCGATCGTCCCGCCGGCCAGCAGGGCGTGCACCGTGTGGCCCGAGCGGGCGACCAGGACCAGCCGGCCGTCGGAACGCGCGACGTAGGCCAGCTCCCCGTTGGCACCGGGGTAGGTCGCCGCCGCCGGCGGGGCCGCGACCCCGGCCAGGGCGAGCAGGATCGGCAACGCGGAGAGGCGACGGCGGAGCACTCCGCGTCAGGAACACGGGGCCATCATCGTCGGAGCGGTCACCCCGCTCTCGAGCTACGCAGCGGGGCGCAGGCGGACCGGCAGCGCCTTGAGCTGGTTGACAAACGGCGACTCGACGTAGGCGGGCTCCCCGTCGATCGCGACCTGCGGGAAGCGCGCGAGCGTCTCCTCCATGAGGATGCGCAGCTCGAGGCGCGCCAGCGCGGTGCCGAGGCAGAAGTGCCGACCGCCCGCGCCGAACGCCTGGTGCTCGGCGTTGCGCCGCAGGTCGAAGCGGTCGGGATCCTCATAGCGGTCCTCGTCGCGATTCGACGAGACGTACCACATGGCCAGCTTGTCGCCCTTGGCGATCGGGCAGCCGTTGATCTCCGTGTCCCGGGTCGCCGTGCGGCGGAAGTGGGCGAACGCGGGGAACATCCGCAGCGACTCCTCGACGGTCTGCGGGATCAGCCCCGGGTCGTCGAGCACCAGCCGGCGCTGCTCGGGGTCCTCCATCAGCGCGCGCATGCCGCTGCAGTAGGTCGCCTTGGTCGAGTCGTTGCCGGCCGCCATCAGCAGGAAGAAGCCCATGACGATCTCGTGCTCGGCGAGCGTCTCGCCCTCGACCTCGGCATGGACCAGGACGCTCGTCAGGTCGTCGGTGGGATGCTCGCGGCGCTCGGCGATGAGCTTCGAGCAGCGCTCGAAGATCTCGGGCACGTCGCGCTGCATGACCGTTTCGACGCCCTCGGGGTTGATGTCGGGATCGCCCGCCCCGAGCGTGGTGTTCATCAGGCGCGCCCACACCGCGTCGTCCTCCTCGGAGATGCCCATGAAGCTCCCGATGACCCGCGAGACCACGGGCTGAGCGATGTCGTTGACCAGGTCGCAGGTCTCGCGGTCCTCGACACGGTCCAGGACGCGCCGGGTGATCGCCCGGATCTCGTCGGCGTGCTCGGCGATCCGCTTGGGCGTGAAGCCGCGCTGGAACAGCGCCTTGAGCCGGTCGTGCTTGGGCGGGTCCATGCCGATGAACATCGCCTGGATCAGCTCGAGCGGCATGATCGCGTTGGTCAGCAGCGTGATACCGCCGACCTCGCTCGAGTAGGTCTCCCAGTCGCGGCTGACGGCGTGGACGTCGTCTGCCTTGGTGACCGACCAGAAGCCCGCTTCCTCGGGGTACTCGGTGATCCGCGGGGTCCAGTGGACCGGGCACTCGGCGCGCATCCGCTTGAACAGCTCGTGCGGCGGTCCGTCGAGCCAGTGCTCGCGCTCGGTGACCAGGACGTCCTGGATCGGCGTTGTGTCGGTCGACATGCCGCGACGATACCTGACGGGGTGTCAAGCTTTCCAGTCCTGGGGTCGGTGGCGCCGCCGCCGGCGCCGCCGCGAGAGCAGGGCGAGGGAGGCTCCCAACACCACCAGGGCGATGATGCCGTAGGTCCCGATGTCGCCCACCAGGTCGGTGACGCCAGGACCGATGAGATAGGCGCCGACCCCGATCAGCAGCGCCCAGATCGCGCACGCGACCGCGTTGAGCGGGAGGAACCGCCGTGCCCGCATACCGTGGATGCCGGCCATCCACGACGGGGCGAAGTAGACGGCCAGCGGGCCGTACTTCGCGTAGAAGCGCTCGCCGCTGCGCAGCACCCGCCGGCGCGTCCGGCGCAGCGGCCCGTCGGCAATCAGCAGCGCGCGGCCGCCCTTGAGGCCGAGCAGCCAGCCGACCGTGCCGCCCGCGATGCCGCCCGCCCAGGCGACGGCGATCACGCTCTCGAGGTCGACCTTTCCGCGCGCCGCCGCGATACCCGCGGCGATCAGGGCCGCTTCGCCCGGCCCGGTGATGCCGACCCAGCTGGCGAACGCCGCCAGCGCCACGCCGACGTAGTCCAGATGCGCCCCGTGGAAGTGGTGGTGGGCGACCGCCAGCATGCCCAGGGTCTACCCGCCGCGTGCCGGGCTGGTCGGTGGCCGCGCTTGCTCGGGGCTCGCTGGGTCCAGTAGCGTTGCGCCGACGACCCGCAAGGAGGACCGGACGTGAACCACTACGTGCCGATCCCCAGCCGGCCGAGGCCTAGATCGAGCTCCGGCTCGGCCGCCAAACGTCCGGATCGTGACCGGCGGGCCGCGTGATCTGGTTAGGCTGGCGGCGTCGTGGCTGAGGAGCGTCTCTCCGATTCCGCCGTCCTCAAGGCGCTGGGTCACCCCGTGCGACGCGAGGTGCTGGCCGCGCTCGACGAGGGAGTCGCCAGCCCGAAGGAGCTCGCGGCGCGGCTGGGGTTGTCGATTCCCAACGTCAGCTACCACGTCGGGGTGCTGCGCGAGCTCGGGTTGATCCGGGTCGTGCGCGAGACGCCGCGGCGGGGAGCGATCGAGCGGCACTACCGCGCGACCGCCCGCGGGGTGGGCGTCCGCCAGGTACTGGGGTGGGTGCTGGCGTCCGACCGCACGAGGCCCCGCGGGTGGAAGGCCAAGGTGCTGGCGCTGGATGGCCCGGGGCGTGA
>JAWVFY010000114.1:0-5122 GCA_033855575.1 Solirubrobacteraceae bacterium | reverse complement strand
CCTGGCGGCCGCCGCCGCCCGCGCCAAGGGCGCAGACGCGAAGCTGCTCGCGCACGCCGGCAGCGTCGTGGCCGACCCCACCGTGGACTGGCGGGTGCAGGTCGCGGCGGCGCTGGATCCGGAGGTCACCGAGGCCGCCGACCGCGCTCCCGACAAGACCGACACCGCGATCGCCGGCCCGTTCGAGGTCGAGGTCGACCGCGAGCGCGCGCGCTTCGGCAGCTGGTACGAGCTCTTCCCCCGCTCGTGGGGCGGGCTGCGCGGCGTCGCCGGCGTGATCCCCCAGCTCGCCGAGCTGGGCTTCGACGTCGTCTACCTGCCCCCGATCCACCCGATCGGCGAGACGAACCGCAAGGGCGCCAACAACGCGCTGGTGGCCGGGCCGGGCGACCCGGGCTCGCCGTGGGCGATCGGCCACCACCGCTACGGCGGCCACGACGCGATCCATCCCGACCTGGGCACGTTCGAGGACTTCGACCACCTGATCGCCACCGCGCGCGAGCACGACGTCGACATCGCGCTGGACTTCGCGATCCAGTGCAGCGCCGACCACCCGTGGCTGACCGAGCACCCCGAGTGGTTCAACCACCGGCCCGACGGGACGCTGAAGTACGCCGAGAACCCGCCCAAGCGCTACCAGGACATCTACAACGTCAACTGGGACACGGAGGACTTCAAGGGCCTCTGGCAGGCGCTGCTCGATGTGGTCCTGCACTGGTGCGAGCACGGGGTGCGCGTCTTCCGGGTCGACAACCCGCACACCAAGCCGCTGGCCTTCTGGGAGTGGCTGATCGGCGAGGTCCGCGGCCGGCACCCCGACACCGTCTTCCTGGCCGAGGCCTTCACCAAGGCGGCGATGATGCGCACGCTGGCCAAGCTCGGCTTCAACCAGTCCTACACGTACTTCACCTGGAAGACCTCGCGCCACGAGCTGATCGAGTACGTCGTCGAGCTGGCGACCAGCGGCATGCAGGAGTACTACCGGCCCAACTTCTTCGCCAACACCCCCGACATCCTCCACGAGTCGCTGGTGGACGGCGGGCCGCCGGCGTTCCACGCGCGGCTGGTCCTGGCCGCCACGCTGTCGCCCAGCTACGGCATCTACTCGGGCTTCGAGCACTACGAGAACGTCCCGGTGCGGGAGGGCAGCGAGGAGTACCTGGACTCCGAGAAGTACGAGATCAAGCAGCGTGCGCTCGACGGCCCGCTGCTCGGAGTCGTCCAGCGCCTCAACGAGGCCCGCCGCGCCCACCCGGCGCTGCAGTTCCTGCCCAACGTCTGGTTCATGGACGCCGCCAACGAAGGCCTGCTGGCCTACGCCAAGCGCCAGGGCGACGACATCGTCCTGGTCGTCGTCAACCTCGACCCCGACTGGGCCCAGGAGGGCTCGGTGACCGTGCCCGCCCACCTCGGCCTGCCGCCGGCGTTCCGGGTGCGCGACCTGCTCGAGGGCGACGCCGCCTTCGACTGGCGCATCGGCCCCAACTACGTGCGCCTCGAGCCCGGCGCCGCGCACGTACTGGTGCCCGAATGACGGAGCTCGGGATCGGCGGGCAGCCGCAGAGCGAGCACGCCCAGCCGACGCACTGGTTCGAAGCCGACCCGCTGTGGTTCAAGCGCGCGGTCTTCTACGAGATCCACATCCGCGGCTTCTTCGACGGCAACGGTGACGGCTACGGCGACTTCCGCGGACTGATCGAGAAGCTCGACTACCTGCAGTGGCTCGGCGTCGACTGCATCTGGCTGCTGCCGATGTACCCATCGCCGCTGCGCGACGGCGGCTACGACATCGCCGACTTCACCGCCATCCACCCGGACTTCGGCACCACCGAGGACTTCCGGCTGTTCGTCGACGAGGCCCACCAGCGCGGGATGCGCGTGATCGCCGACTTCGTGATGAACCACACCTCCAACGAGCACCCGTGGTTCCAGCGCGCCCGCGCCGCCGAGCCCGGGACGTCCGAGCGCGACTGGTATGTGTGGTCGGACACCGTCCACCGCTACGAGGACGCACGGATCATCTTCGTCGACACGGAGCAGTCCAACTGGACCTGGGACGAGCAGGCCGGCGCCTACTACTGGCATCGCTTCTTCAGCCACCAGCCCGACCTGAACTTCGAGAACCCCGAGGTCCAGGACGCGATGATCGAGGTGCTGCGCTTCTGGCTGGACCTCGGGATCGACGGCTTCCGGCTCGACGCCATCCCCTACCTCTTCGAGGAGGAGGGCACCGACTGCGAGAACCTCCCCGAGACCCACGCGTTCCTCAAGCGCGTCCGCCGCGAGGTCGACGAGAACTACCCCGACCGGGTGCTCCTGGCAGAAGCCAACCAGTGGCCTGAGGACGTCGTCGAGTACTACGGCGACGGCGACGAGTGCCACATGTGCTTCCACTTCCCGGTCATGCCGCGGCTGTTCATGTCGCTGCGCCGCGAGGACGCCACGCCGATGATCGAGATCCTCGACCGCACGCCGGCGATCCCCGACAACTGCCAGTGGGGCCTGTTCCTGCGCAACCACGACGAGCTGACCCTCGAGATGGTCACCGACGAGGAGCGCGACTACATGTACGCCGAGTACGCCAAGGACCCGCGGATGAAGATCAACCTCGGCATCCGCCGCCGGCTGGCGCCGCTGATCGACAACGGCCGCGATGAGATGGAGCTGCTGCACGCGATCCTCTTCAGCCTCCCCGGCTCGCCCGTCCTCTACTACGGCGACGAGATCGGGATGGGCGACAACGTCTACCTCGGCGACCGCGACGGCGTGCGCACGCCGATGCAGTGGACCGGCGACCGCAACGGCGGCTTCAGCCGCGCCGACTTCGCCGCGCTCTACGCCCCGCCGCTGATGGACCCGGTCTACGGCTACCAGGCCGTCAACATCGAGGCCCAGCTGCGGACGCCGACATCGCTGCTGCGCTGGATGCACCGCTTCATCGCGCTGCGCAAGGAGCACCCGGTGTTCGGCCTGGGCAGCTACGAGGCGCTGCACCCGGCCAACGCCAAGATCTTCGCCCACATCCGCCGCCACGAGGACGACATCGTGCTGTGCGTCCACAACATGGCCCGCTCGGCCCAGGCGGTCGAGCTCGACCTCAGCGAGTTCGCCGGCCGCTACCCGGTCGAGATGCTGGGCCGCACCCGCTTCCCCCGGATCGGGGAGCTGCCCTACCTGCTGACCCTCGCGCCGCGGGGCTTCTTCTGGTTTCAGATCGTCGAGGTCGACGAGGACTCAGACGAGACACCCAGCGAGGGAGCGCCCACGTGAGCCTGACCGAGTACCTCGTAGAGCAACGCTGGTTCGCGTCGAAGGCGCGCGAGGTGGCCCACTGCGACATCGTCGAGGAGCTCGAGCTGGGCGACGGCCTGCGCGTGGCGTTCATCGAGACGGTCTTCAGTGCCGGGACGCACGAGACCTATCAGCTGCTGCTCGAGGGAGACGGCACCCGCGACGTGCTGGCCGAGCGCGCCGGCGTGCTGCTCGAGCTCATGCGCGCCGAGGCCGACGTCGAGCAGGGTGAGTCGATCATCCGCTTCCGCCATCTCGGCGAGATCGCGGAATCGGGCCCCGCCCACCCGCCGCGCCCCGTCGGCGCCGAGCAGTCGAACTCCTCGGTCGTCTTCGGCGACGAGCTGATCCTCAAGGTCTTCCGGCGCGTCGAGCCGGGGATCAACCCCGACCTGGAGATCTCCCGCTTCCTGACCGAGCACGGCTTCGAGCGCATCCCGGGGCTCGCCGGCTGGTACGAGATCGAGGGGCGCAACCTCGACGCGACGCTGGGGATGCTCCAGCACTTCGTCGCCGGCGCTCGCGACGGCTGGGCGCTCGCGCTCGACGAGCTGGCCTCCGATCCCGAGGCGTTCCTGCACCGGGTCGGCCGCCTCGGCGAGGTGGTCGGCCAGATGCACGCGGTGCTCGGGTCGGACGCCAGCGACCCGGCGTTCGCCCCCGAGGAGCCGTCGACCGAGTCGCTCGGGCTGCTGACCGCCACGATCGACGAGGAGATCGAGCGCATCTTCCTCGACCTCGCCGACCGCGAGGAGGCCAGCGAGATCGCCGGCCGCGGCGAGGAGGTGCGCGACCACCTGCGGATGCTCACCCAGGTCGCGGTGGGCGGCCGGGTCATCCGCCACCACGGTGACCTCCACCTCGGCCAGACGCTCTTCTCCGACGACGACTGGCTGGTCCTGGACTTCGAGGGCGAGCCCGCCCGGCCCCTGGCCGAGCGGCGCCGCAAACGCTCGCCGCTGCGCGACGTGGCCGGCATGCTGCGCTCGTTCGCCTACGCCGCGTCGGCCGCGGAGATGCAGCGCGGGACCCCGGCGCCCGAGGGCTGGGAGCAGAGAGCGCGTGAGGCATTCCTGGACGGGTACTTCAGAACGGTGGACGCCGCACTGCTCCCCCCAGGCCAGGCCGCCAGCGAGCAGCTGCTGGCCATCTTCGAGCTCGAGAAGGCGGTCTACGAGCTGCGCTACGAGCTCAACAACCGGCCCGACTGGGTGCGGATCCCGGTCGCCGGCATCCTGCGGCTGCTCGACGGCCCCGTGGAGGCCGCGTCGTGAGCACCCTCGACCGGATCGTCGGGCGCGAGCACCCCGACCCGCACTCGGTGCTCGGCGCCCACCAGGTCAACGGCAGCGTCGTCGTCCGCGCCTTCCGCCCCGACGCGGAGCGGATCTCGGTGCTCGTGGAGGGCGACCGGAAGCCGGTCGAGCTCGGGCGCGCCCACCCGGGCGGCGTGTTCGAGGGCACCGTCGAGGGCAAGCTGCCGCTGCGCTACGAGCTCGAGGTCGCCTATCCGGACGGCAGCACCTTCACGCTGCGCGATCCCTACGCGTTCCCCCCGACGCTGGGCGAGATGGACGTGCACCTCGCCGGCGAGGGCCGCCACGAGGAGCTCTACTGCCGCCTCGGCGCGCACCTGCGCGAGCTCGAGGGCGTCACCGGCGTGTCGTTCGCGGTGTGGGCGCCCGCCGCGCGCGCGGTCTCGGTGGTCGGCGACTTCAACTCGTGGGACGGGCGGCTGCTCCCGATGCGCGCCATGGGCGCCAGCGGGATCTGGGAGCTGTTCATCCCCGACGTGAATGCGGACCCACCCGCCCCGCGCTACAAGTACGAG
>JAWVFY010000113.1:0-6890 GCA_033855575.1 Solirubrobacteraceae bacterium | reverse complement strand
GCGCGGCGGCAGACGGTGCGGCACACGTGCAGCAGCGCGGCGGCCGGCGTTCCCCCTGGCAGGACGAAGCTCTTGAGCGGCTTGAGCCCGGCGTTGACTTCGTCGCAGGCCTTCTCGAGCCACTCCGTCTGCGACGCGCCGGGCTCCCACAGCGGCTCCTCGCCGCCGGAGTTGGCGCCGCGGGCGAGGATGAACAGCAGGTCCGAGAGCCGGTTGAGGTAGCGCACGACCTCGGGGTTGGCGTCGGTCACGGCGAGCGCTCGCCGCTCGGCCCGCCGGCAGACCGTGCGGCAGACGTGCAGCTGCGCGGCAGCCGGCGTCCCGCCGGGCAGGACGAACGAGCGCAGGTTGGGGAGCGTGGGGTTGACCTCGTCGCAGGCCTGCTCGACCCAGGCGGTCTGATCGGGCGTCACCCGCAACCGCTCACGTTCGGAGGTCTCGGGGACCGACAGGTCGGCCCCGCAGTCGAAGAGGTCGTTCTGTGCCCGCTCGAGCCACGTCGCGTAGCCCTCCGGGAGGCCGCCGGTGGCCAGCGCCACGCCGATCTGCGCGTTGAGCTCGTCGATCGCGCCGTAGGCCTCGATCCGCGGGTGCGTCTTGGGCACCCGGCTCATGTCGCCGAGATGGGTCTCCCCGCCGTCGCCCAGGCGGGTGTAGATGCGGGTGAGGTTGACCGTCATGCCGCGCTCGACGCTACCATTGCCGCGACCAACGGTCGGTGGTGAAGGGAAGCCGGTGAGAAACCAGCGCGGACCCGCCACTGTGACCGGGGATGTCCACCGCTGCGCACCCGGATGGCGCAGCCACTGAACCGCCACCGGCGGTTCGGGAAGGCGCGGTGGAAAGGCCCGGAAGCCAGGAGACCTCGCTCCGACCGCCAAAGCCGACAAGCCCTCGAGGAAAGGGGTGGCTCATATGCCCATTCGCCTGACCGGTCTCCTGTGTGGAGGCCTTCTGCTCATCACCGGTACCACCGCGGCGAGCGCCGTCGCGGCCGTGCCCATCAAGGCCCAGATCCGCGTGGAGGGGACCGCGAAGACGCTCGTCGCGACGCGGACCGTCGAACTGGCCGACGCGCCGATCATCAAGGACGGCAACCCGGCCCACTCGTGTGCCGGGCAGACCGCGCTCGGCGCGCTGCAGGCCGGGACCGGTGGCAACTGGACCGGGACCTGGTACGAAGGCCTCGGCTACAGCGCCGACACGATCAAGGGCTTCAAGCCCGCCGGCTCGGACTACTTCGAGCTCTGGGTCGACCACAAGCTGTCCCAGGTCGGGCTCTGCGGGGCCAACCTCAAGGCCAGCGACAGCGTCCTGCTGTTCGTCCAGCACTGCACGTATGACCCGACGATCCAGGCCTGCCCGCACCCGGAGACGCCGCTGGGCATCCGAGCGCCCAGCACGCTGAGGAAGGGCAAGGTCGGCACGCTGCGCGTCGTCGACTACGACGCGCAGGGCAAGACCACGCCCGAGCCGGGCGCGACGATCTACGCCAACGGCAAGCGGCTGGGCAGGACCGACAAGCACGGCGTGTTCCTGTTCAAGGGCAGGACGAAGGGCGTGGCGAAGGTCTACGCGTCCAAGACGGGCTTCGCGCGGTCCGAGGTGGCCGATCTGCGGATCCGGTAGCGCGGTGACCCGGACGGCGCTCGCGCTGTGCGGTGTGGTGGTGGGCGTCGCTTCGGCGACGGCCACCGCCGCGCCCCGGGTGCAGGTGATGATCGCCGGCCGGACCCATCTGCTGCTCGCGCCGCGGACCGTGCGGGCCGCTGAGGTGCGGGTCAGCGCGTCGGCCAAGCGCTGTGCCGCCGCCGCGGCGACGCCGCTGGCCGCGCTGGCGGCGGCGCGCGGGGCCGGCGGGCCCGCCTTCCGCGTGCGTGACTACGGCGGCTCGTGCTCGGGCTCGCCACGCGACGGCGGCTCGCTCTTCGTCTTTCAGATCGGGCCCGACCGCAACCGCGGCCGCGACGGCTGGACCTACAAGGTCGGCACGCGCTCGGGCACCGCGGGCGCCGCCGATCCCTCGGGGCCCTTCGGCCGCGGGCTTCTGCACGCCGGCGCGCAGATCACGTGGTTCTGGTGCCGGCTCTCGGCGGCCGGCACCTGCCAGCGCACGCTGCAGGTCCAGCCCGCCGGCGGGCGCCTGGCTCCCAGAGCGCGGGTGCGGGTGGTCGTCCGCGGCTACGACGACTTCGGCCATGCGGTGACCGTCCGCGGCGCGCGGGTGCTGCTCGGCGGCGCGCGGGCGCTCACGGGCCGCGGCGGCGTGGCGGTCCTGCGGGCGCCGTCGCGCGCCGGGGGCGTGCGCCTGACCGCGACGCGGCGGGGGATGGTCCGGGCGTTCGACCGAACCATCCAGGTCGGCTGATGCGCCGCCGCGCCGGCCTCGCGGCATTGCTCGTGGCGGTCGTCGCCGGAGTGACCGGCTGCGGGCTCGGCGCGGGAGGCGACATCGGCGGCGTGACGCTGATCGTCACGAGCGACTTCGGCTCCGCCTCGCTGCCCGGTTCGCCCGCCGGCGTCGACGCGCCGGGTGGCGAGACGGTGATGCGCTCGCTGCAGCGCCACTTCAAGGTGACCAGCCGGTACGGCGGCGGGTTCGTGCAGTCGATCGACGGCGAGGCGGGCGGTACGCAGGGGGGCCGGCCCGTCGACTGGTTCTACTACGTCAACGGCATCGAGGCCCCGCGCGGCTCGGCGTCGACGGGGCTGCACCGTGGCGACGTGGTGTGGTGGGACCGGCACGACTGGGGCGCCACTCAGCGGATCCCCGCAGTCGTCGGCGCCTTTCCCGAGCCGTTCCTGCACGGGAGCGGCGGCACGCGCTTTCCCGTGCGCCTGGAGTGCAGCGCCAGCGCCGGCGCCGTCTGCCAGACGGTCCAGCAGAAGCTGGGCGACGCGGGCGTGATCGCGGGCGAGGCGGCCTTCGGCAGCCGCGGGGGAGAGGCCCTGCTGCGTGTCGTCGTCGGGCCGTGGAACGAGGTTCGCAGCGACTTCGCCGTCCGGCTGCTGGCGCGCGGCCCTGCGGCCAGCGGCGTCTACGCCCGGCCGTCGGCCGACGGCCGCTCGCTGGCGGTGCTCGACCCGCGCGGCCGCACCGTCCGGACGCTCGGCGCCGGAACCGGGCTGATCGCGGCGACCGTCACGCAGAGCCAGCCGCCGGTGTGGATCGTCACGGGCACCGACGGTGCCGGGGTGGCGCGCGCCGCCCGCTCGCTGACGGCCGCCGTGCTGCACGACCGCTTCGCGGTGGCCCTGACCGCCTCCGGCCCCGTCGCGCTTCCGCAGGTGACGCCGTGATCTACGCGCGCCGCGCGAGCCCGCTGCATGCCGCGCGGCCCGTCGTGGGCATCGCCTGGTGCGCCGCCCTGGCCGCCGCCGCGCTGGTCGTCGACCATCCGCTGGTGCTCGCCGGCCTGCTGGTCGCCCTCGTCGGGGCGGCCCTGGCGGCCGGCGTGGGGGAGCGTCTGGCCCGGACGGCGCGCATGGGCCTGCCGCTGGCGCTGGCCATCGCGCTGATCGAGCCGCTGCTCCAGCACGACGGCCTGACGCTGATCGCGCGGCTCGGTGATCTGGGTCCGCTGGGCCGGCTGGACATCACGCTGGAGGCGGTGGTCTACGGCTCCGTCCTCGGCCTGCGGGCGCTGGTCGTCGTGGCGGCGTTCGGCCTCTATGCCGCGGCGGTCGACCCGGACGAGGTGCTGCGCCTGTTCCGCCGGCGCGGGCTGCGCTCGGCGCTGACGGTGACGATCGCCACGCGGATGGTGGGCGTGCTCGAGGCCGACGCGCGGCGCCTGGCCGACGGGCAGCGCTGCCGCGGCACGCGGCCGCCGTCGCGGATGGCCGTCGTGCGGGCGGTGACGTCCGGGGCGCTGGACCGTGCGCTCGACGTGGCCGCCGCGCTGGAGCTGCGGGGCTATGGCGCGCGGCGCCCGGCGGCGCGGGCCCGCGCCGCGCGCCCGTGGTCGCGCCACGACCTGGCCTTCGCGGCCTCCGCGGTGGGCATCGTCGCGCTCGTGGTCCTGGGCGAGCTTGGTGGCGCGAGCGCCTTCTCGGCCTTCCCGCGCCTGCACGGCGCCGGTGTCGCCGCCTCCGGCGCGCTCGCTGTCGCGCTCGTGCTCGTCGCGCTGGCGCCGTTCGCCGACCGGCGGGGGATCGCCCGATGAGCGTGCTCGTCTTCGATGCCGTCGGCTACCGCTATCCGGGCGCTGCCTCGGCCGCGCTGCACGACGTGTCGTTCGCGGTCGGCGAGGGCGAGTTCGTCGTCGTGGCCGGCCTGTCGGGCTCGGGCAAGTCGAGCGTCGTGCGCGCGGCCAGCGGGCTGGCGCCCCACGCGCTGGGCGGGACGTTCAGCGGCCGTGTCGTCGCCGGCGGCCTCGACACCCGCGAGCACGGGCCGGGCGAGCTGGCCGCCGAGGTCGGCACGCTGCTGCAGGACCCCGAGACGCAGGTGGTGATGGGCACGGTGCGCGCCGAGCTCGCCTTTCCCCTGGAGAACCGCGGCGAGCCGCCGGCGGCGGTCGCGCGCGGGGTGGAGGAGGCGGCGCTGGCGCTCGGCATCCCGCACCTCCTCGACCGCGCGACCGGCGAGCTGTCTGGCGGCGAGCTCCAGCGGGTGGCGCTGGGCGCCGCCCTGGCCGGCCACCCGCGGCTGGTTGTCCTCGACGAGCCGACCTCGCAGCTCGACCCGGTGGCGGGCGACGAGCTGATCTGGTTGCTGCGCCGGCTCAACGAGGAGTGGGGGACGACGATCGTGCTCGTCGAGCACCGGCTCGAGCGCTGCCTGGCCGCCGCCGATCGCGTGCTCGCGCTGCGGGACGGCGCCCTCGCGTTCGACGGCGCGCCGGGCCCCTTCCTGGACTGGGCACTGGTCTCGCAACCCGCGCTGGCCACTCCCGGAGCCCGCCTGTTCGCGGCCGCCGGCCTCGGGCCCGCGCCCGTCGGCGTCAAGCAGGCGCGCGCCGCGCTGCGCGCGCGCGCGCCGCTGCCGGAGGCCGCGCCTCCCGCCGTGGCCGCCCCGCCACGGCGGGGACGGCGCCGCGACCGCGACGGCGCGCTGCGCTTCGACCGCGTCTGGCACGAGCTGCGCGGCGGCCGCACGATCCTGCGCGATATCGACCTGCGGCTGGCGCCCGGCGAGTGCGTGGCGCTGATGGGGCGCAACGGCGCGGGCAAGTCGACGCTGCTGCGCCACGCCAAGGGCCTCCTGGAGCCCACGCGCGGGCGCGTGCGCGTGAGCGGGCGCGTGGCCCTGCTGCTCCAGCATCCCGGCGACCTGCTGTTCGCCGACCGTGTCGGCGACGAGCTCGATCCCGCCGCGCTCGCCGCCGCCGGGCTGTCCCATCTGGCCGACCGCCACCCGCGCGACCTCTCGGGCGGCGAGCGCCAGCGCCTGGCTCTCGCGGTCGCCACCGCCGGCGACGAGCAGGCCGCCGTCGTCTGCCTCGACGAGCCGACCCGCGGGATGGACCGCGCCCGCAAGGGCGAGCTGGCCGCCGACGTGCAGCGGCTCGCCGCGGGCGGCGCGGCGGTCCTCGTCGCCACGCACGATCCTGAGTTCGCCGTCGCGTTCGCCGACCGCGTGATCCTGCTCGGCGACGGCGAGGTGCTGGCCGACGGGTCGCCCGCCGAGATCCTCGCCGGCGGCTGGTACTTCGCCACCGAGGTGGCCCGGATCCTGCGCGGCGCGGGCGGCGCGCTGACCGCTGAGCAGGGCGCGGCCGTCCTGCGCGCCGCGGCGCCGCTGGAGGTCCCGGCGTGAGCTGGGGCCTGGCCAGTCTGCTGCTGCTCGGCGGCGCGCTGGGCGTGGGCTTCGCCTGGTACGAGCGCTCGGCGCCGTCGCCGCGGCTGCTGGCGGTCGTCGGCACGCTGGCGGCGCTGGCCATCGTCGGGCGCATCGCGTTCGCCGCGATCCCCAACGTCAAGCCGACGACCGACATCGTCTTCGTCGCCGGCTACGCGTTGGGGGGCGCCCCCGGGTTCGCCGTCGGAGCGGTGGCCGCGCTCGTCTCGAACCTGTTCTTCGGGGAGGGGCCGTGGACGCCGTGGCAGATGGCGGCCTGGGGGCTCGTGGGCGTCTTCGGTGCGGCGCTGGCCGCCGCCTCGGGGCGGCGCCTGGGGCGGGTGCCGCTGGCGCTGGCCTGCGCGTTCGCCGGGCTGGCCTTCGGCGCGATCCTCGACCTCTCGAGTTGGGTCACGTTCACCGGCCGCCACACGTTGTCTGAGTACCTGGCCATCTCCGGCAGCTCGCTGGCCTTCAACCTGGCCCATGCGATCGGCAACCTGGTGTTCTTCCTGGCCTTCGGCCCGGCGCTCGTGCGCGCGGTCGACCGCTGCCGCGCGCGCTTCGAGATCGTCTGGCAGCCGGCGGTGCCGCTCCTGCTGGCGGTGGTGCTGGGAGGGCTGCTGCTCGGGGACCGGGCCGCGCGCGCGACGGCGAGCACCGGCAGCGCCGCGGTGCGCGGTGTCGCCTACCTGGTCCACAGCCGCAACGCTGACGGCGGCTGGGGCGGGGCGCCGGGACAGTCGTCCAACGGCCTGCACACCGCGTGGGCGGCCTACGCGCTGGCCGCGGCGGGACAGCCGGTCGACGCGAGCGCCGTCCTCGTCGGGCGCCTGGGGACCAGCCACGCGATCGGCGACGTCGAGCGCACGATCCTCGGGCTGCGCGCCTGCGGCGCCGACCCTCGTGATGCCGGCGGACGCGACCTGATCGCCGAGCTGCTGGCCAAGCAGGCGCGCGACGGCTCCTTCGGGCACTACGTCAGCTACACCTCCTACGCGATCCTGGCCCTCCAGTCGGTCGGGGAACGCAGCGGCCTGGTGCCAGCGCTGCGCTGGCTGGCCCGTCAGCCCAACCGCGACGGCGGCTTCAACGTCTTCCAGCGCGG
>JAWVFY010000112.1:0-3263 GCA_033855575.1 Solirubrobacteraceae bacterium | reverse complement strand
TCAAGGACATGATCGAGGACTCCTACGACCTCGTGGTCAGCCGGCTCCCGGCGACCCGCCGACGTGCACTCGGATGGCCGGCGGACGCACCGGCGGCTCAGGCGGAGCGCGGACCGCGATAGCTCCCCGCGCTCGGCGACCACCGGCCCGAGCGGCGCCGGCGAAGCCGGCATCTGGTTGGCTGTTGTGGTGGCCCGCTGCCGCCGCGCCCTCCTCGCCGCGCTGGCCCTCACCTGCGCCGCCACCCCGCCGGTCGCGGTCGCCAAGGCGTCGCTGACATCGCTCGTCGAGACCCGGATGGGCACCGACGAGGGTGCCGCCGACTTCGGTACGGGCGGTGGCGCCGGCGCCACGTTCCCCGGCGCGGTGGCGCCGTTCGGGATGCTCCAGCTGAGCCCCGACACCGACCCCGACATCCACAACTTCGCCGCGGGCTACACCTACCGCGACACCAGCATCAAGGGCTTCAGCCTCACCCACCTGTCGGGGGCAGGTTGCGCCTCGCTGCAGGACGTGCCGCTGCTGCCGACGACCCACGCGGTCGATGCCTCGCCCGCGCAGGCCGGCACGTTCGACATCGATCCGCGCTATCTCTCCACCTACACCCACGAGGGCGAGGTGGCCCGGCCCGGCGACTACCGCGTGCGCCTGGACCCGGGGGCCCAGGAGATCGACGCCGAGCTGACCGCCCGCGAGCGCGCAGGCGCGATGCGTCTGACGTTCCCGGCGGGCTCGCATGGCTCGGTGCTCGTCAACCCGGGCGGCAGCTCGATGGGCAACGACGAAGCGACGCTGCACGTCGACGCTGCACGTCGCGAGATCAGCGGCAGCGTCACCAGCGGCGCGTTCTGCGACGCGCCGGACACCTACCGCGTCTACTTCGTGGCCCGCTTCGACCGGCCCTTCCAAGCGTCCGGGACCTGGCATCGCCAGGTCCTGCTCCCGAACACCGCCGACGTCAGCGACCTCGCGACGGCCAAGCAGGCCGGTGTCCTCACGTTGCAGTACAAGCGGGTGCCGGGCTTTCCCGACAAGCTCCCGGGCAACCCGAGCAACGGCGCGCAGGCGGGCGCCTACGCGACGTTCGACACGACGGCGCAGCGCAGCGTGGTGGCGCGCGTGGCGATCTCGTCGGTCAGCGTCGACGGCGCGCGGGCCAACCTCGACGCCGACGCCGGGCCGTCGTTCGCCGCGATGCGCCGGCAGGCGACGCGGGCCTGGGAGCGCCAGCTCGAGGCCGTGCGCATCGACGGCGGGACGCCGCAGCAACGGCGGCTCTTCTACACGTCGCTGTATCACGCGCAGGTCATGCCCAGCGTGTTCAGCGACGTCGACGGGTCCTATCGCGGGATGGACGGGCAGGTCCACCGCGCCGAGGGCTTCGTCAAGTACGCCAACATCTCGGGCTGGGACACCTACCGCAGCCAGCTGCCGCTGATGGCGATGCTTGCCCCGCGTCGCGCCTCGGATTTCGTGACGAGCATGCTGGCCGATCAGCAGGAGAGCGGGCACCTGCCCAAGTGGGCGCTGCGCGAGGGGCAGACCAATGTCATGGTCGGCGATCCGGCCGACCTGCTGATCTCCGGCGCGTGGGCATTCGGCGCCCGTGGCTTCGACGCCAAGCGCGGGCTGGCCGCCATGGTCGAGGGCGCGACGAAGGCGGGGACAAGCTCCAACGCGGGCTATGTCCAGCGTGCCGGCCTCGACGACTACCTGCGGCTCGGGTACGTCGGCTACGAGCGCAACACGTCGACGGTCGGGCAGACGATCACGCCGAGCCTGGTGTGGGGCACGACCTCGACGACGCTCGAGTACGCGCTCGCCGACTTCGGGATCGCGCGACTGGCCGCGGCGGTCGGTGACCCGACGACGTGCCGGACGTTCGCGCAGCGCTCGGGCAACTGGCGCAACGTCTACGACCCGGTCAGTGGGGTGATGCGACCGCGGATGGCCGCGACCGGCCAGTTCCTCAACAGCGCCGCGGCGTCGAGCGAAGACGGGTTCGTCGAGGGCTCGGCCGCGCAGTACACCTGGGCGGTGCCCCAGGACGTCAGCGGGCTGGAGAAGGCGCTGGGCGGCCGCGCGGCGGCCCGGGCCAAGCTCGACGCGTTCTTCGGCAAGCTCAACGACGGCCCGTCCAGCGTCCACGCCTACCTCGGCAACGAACCAACCCTGCACACGCCCTACCTCTACGACTGGCTCGGCAACCCGGCGGCGGGGCAGAGCGTCATCCGCCGCGCGCTCCTGGGCCTGTACAAGCCGACGCCGGGCGGCTACCCGGGGAACGACGACCTCGGCGCGATGTCGTCGTGGTGGGTGTTCGGCGCACTCGGCATGTACCCGACGGTCCCCGGCACCGGCGTGCTGACGTTCGGCAGCCCGCTGTTCCCGCACGCGCGGATCCGGCTGGCTCACGGAATGCTGGACATCCGCGCGCCCCACGCCGCCGCGAGCCGGCCCTATGTCGAGCAGGCATGGCGGGGCGGCAAGCGATTGGCGCGCACCTGGGTGTCGTGGGGCTCGATCGCACACGGCGCGCGGCTGCGCTTCGCGCTGTCGGCCGATCCGAGGCAGCGGTGGGGTACCGCGACGACGGCTGCTCCACCGTCGTTCGGCGGGGCCGCGGCGTGCGCCGCCGGGCCCTGAAGCAACCTGAGGCGGCGATCTGGGACGGCGCACGTCCGACACGGCGCGACGGAGAGCGGATCGGAATAGTGTCGGGCCATGGCGGATCGCGGCGTTCATTCGCCTCGGGGAGACAGGGCACTGCGCGCTTCGGACGCGGATCGCGAGGGAACGGTCGCGGCGCTTCGCGATCACTTCGGCGCGGGGCGGCTCTCCGACGACGAGCTCGCCGAGCGGATCGCCGGCGCCTACGAAGCGATGACGCTGGCGGAGCTCGACGCGCTGACACTCGATCTGCCGTCGCCCGAGTCGGCGCTTCCCGCCACGTCCACACCCCGGCGGGCTCCCGCCCAACGGGAGCGGACGAAGACCGGGAACGCCCTTGCAACGAGCGTGCGGATCCACACGACCATCTACGTGCTCGTCAACGTGATGCTGATCGCCATCTGGGCAGCGAGTGGCGGCGGGTACTTCTGGCCGATATGGCCGATCCTGGGTTGGGGCGTCGGGCTCGGCGGCCACGCTGCGCCGCTGCTGGCCGGTGTCGGCACGCGACGAGTGCCCAGCGAGATGTCGCGACCGAGCACCATCGACGAAGTCGAGGCTCGCGCCCGCTCGGAACGGCCCAGCCTTCGTCC
>JAWVFY010000111.1:0-4759 GCA_033855575.1 Solirubrobacteraceae bacterium | reverse complement strand
GTGCGGCGCCGGTTCCGGTGTTCGCTTCCATGATTGGGTGATCGCTGGGAGTGACGGTGCGGGGCGGGCCGATGCCCGCCCCGCTGCCGTCAGGTGATGCTGTGGCTCAGCCGCCCGACGAGGCCTTGATGGCCGTGTCGAACGTCGGGTTCCCATCGGAACCCACCTTGTAGACGCCGTAGTCCGTCAGCGTCGTGTCCCCGTTCTGATCGAACGAGTAGGTGCCGAGCACCGAATGGCGGTCCTTGGTGGCGAACAGCGCCGCCAGGACGGCCGACTTGTCGTTGCCCTTGGCCCCCAGGCCCTTGATCGTGTCGAGACCGAGCTTCATGGCCTCGTAGCCGTAGATCGCGTACGGGTCGGGGTTGGCGTTGCCGTACTTGGCCTTGAACGCGGCCAGGAAGTCCTTCCCACCGGGGTAGGACTTCAGGTCCAGCGTCGCCACGGTGCACTTGAAGCGTGCGCCGAGCGCGGCCGGGATGCCCTTCTTGGCCGGGTTGGTGAAGCCCGACTCGCAGTTGCCATCGGGGCCGTACAGCTTGGCGTTGGGCAGCGCTGCCCCGACGTCCTTGTAGAGCTGCACCGAGCCGTTGGCGGTCACGCCGGCGAACAGGAAGCAATCGGCTCCCTGAGCCTTGAACTGCGCCGCCACCGAACGGAAGTTCGATGCCGTCTTGTCGATGCCGACGTTCCCGGTCAGCGTCACGCCCACCTTCGGGGCCTGCAGCTGGACGAGCTTCGCCAGACCGGCGCCGTAGGTGTCCTTGTCGTTGGCCAGGGCCACCTTCGTGCACCCGTCCTGCTTCATCAGCGTGAGCAGAGCGGCGGCCTGGATGGTGTCCCGGGGAACGATGCGCATGTAGGTGCGCTTGCCCGACGGGAAGTACTTCTGCGGCTCGCCCTTGGCGCTGCCCGGCTCGCTCGTCGTCAGTCCGACGTACGTGTTGGCGGGCGACACCTGCGGGATGCCGGCGGTGTTCAGCGTGGGCATCGAGATCTGGCTCGCCCCCGAGTTGAACTCGCCGATGTAGTAGACGGCCTTGGTGTCCTGAGCGGCCTTTCGGGCGTTCTGGCCCGTCTGGGCGGGATCCCAGTTGCCGGCCTGCGCGGTCGAGTCGTCCAGCGACGTGTAGTTGACGCTGAACTGGCCGGCCTTGCCACCCGCCTGGTCGAGCGCGAGCTTGATTCCCTGCACCATGGCGCCGGTCTGGTCCTTCGACGCACCCTGGAGCGGGAGGCTCGAGTAGATGTCGACGGTGCCCCCGGAGCTGCTGGAGCCACTGCCGCTACTGGTGCTGCTGTTGTTGTTGCTGCTGCCGCAAGCGGCGATGCCGAGTGCCATTGCGGCGCACCCGGCGACTGCAATCAGACGTACCCTCACAGAGAAAGTCCTCCGGTTGAAGCGGTTGGGACGGCGGGACCCTATACAGCGGGGGGTCGCCAACGCAACAGCAACGCGGTCCCACAACGCACTGCTAACCCACCGCGGGATGCAGGACCCGGTCGAAGACGAGCCGCCCATTTTGGACTCTGAACGCCCCGTAGGCGGTCGAGGTGGTGTCCCCGCTGGCCTCGATCGAGTAGGGCCCAAGCACCGAATTGGCCGCCGATGTGGCGAAATAGGCGTCGATGACCTTCTGGCGGTCGTTGCCTTCGGCGCCGGCGCGCCGGATGGCGGCGAGCACGGTGCGCATGGCCTCATAGCCGTAGACCGCGGCCGGTGGAGCGGGGGCACCGAACAGCGAGCGGTAACGCGCCGACATCGCCCGCGCCGGAGCCTGGCGGCGCCCGATCGGCAGCAGCGGGCTCGTCACATAGACCTGGCGCTCGGCCGACTGCAGGCCGGCGGCCAGGGCGGCGCCTGCGACGCCGTTGGTGGCGAACAGGTCCTCACCCGGCTCGCGGTCGTGGACGGCCCGGAACAACGAGAGCGCGGACGGCGTCGAGGCGCCGGCGTAGACGACCGCCGGCGCAGGCGCCTTGACCAGGTCGCGCGCGTCCCCGCCGACGTCGGCGGGGCCGTCGTGGGGGTCCAGGCGCAGGACGTCGACCACGTCGACGTGTGCCGCGTGCAGGGCGCGTTCGAGCTCGCCACCCTGGCCCAGGCCCTCCTGGAGCCCGTCGTAGACCAGCGCGACCTTCGTGACGCCCATCGCCTTCATCCACTCGGCCATGGCCGCGGCCTCGACCGAGCCGGTCGGCACCAGCCGTGCGAAGGTGCGCTTGCCGGAGGGGTAGTACTTGGTGGGCTCGCCCTTGTCGGCGGGCTGCGTCAGCCCGGTGTAGCTGCTCAGCGGGCTGACCTGGAGGACCCCGATCTCGTTGGTGATCGGGACCGAGACCGCGCTGGCGCCGGAGTCGAGGTCGCCGATGTAGGCGATCGCTGTGGGGTTCTGGGCCGCCTCGTGGGCGTTGGCCGCGACCTGCCCGGGGGCCCAGACGCCGGTCTTCGTGTCGGTGTCGTCCAGGGCGATGAGGCCGATGCTCAGGTTGCCCACGTGGCCGCCGGCGTCGTCGAGCGCGAGCTTCTCGCCGCGCAGGACGGCCCGGCCCTCGTCGCCGCGGACGCCGCGCAGCGGGAGCCCCGTGTAGATGCTCAGCGTGTCGGACGTGATGCGCGTGCTGCCGGTGTTCCCGCCGCCACAGCCGGCGAGGAACAGCACCACCGCAAGGAGGCTGCCGGCGCGACGCACGGCCGCTGGCCTCCTACTCTTGCCGGCCCGGCAGGTGCGGCAGCAGGATCCGCGCGGTCGCACCCACCAGGATGACCACGATCGTGACCATGAAGGCGTCGAAGCCCTTGGCGCCGAGCGACCACAGGACGATCCACGCGACGAGGCCGGCGGCGACGGTCAGAACGAATCCCATGCGGCGCGGAACTTTACCTGGTCAGACCGTCGGCGAACGCTCGGACGAGCTGGGCGATGTCCTCGCCGGCGCCCGCCGCACGCACGAGCCGGCTGCCCACGATCACGCCGTCAGCGCCGGCGTCGGCCGCCTCGGCGGCCCGCTCGGGGCTGCCGATCCCGAAGCCCACGGCCACCGGTACGTCGGTGGCGGCCTTGGCCCGGCCGACCAGGCCGGCGAAGTCGCCGTCGGTCCGCTCGCCGGTCGTCCCGGCCACCGAAACCGCGTAGAGGAAGCCCCGAGCGCGCTCGCCGATGGCGCGCAGCCGGTCAGGCGGGGTCGTCGGGGCCACCAGGCCGATCAGCGCGACCCCGGCCGCGTCGCACGCAGCCAGCACCGCTGGCGCCTCCTCGAGCGGCAGGTCGGGCACGATCAGGCCGCTCAGGTCCCGGTCGGCCAGCGCGGCGGCGAAGACCTCCACGCCCCGCGCCAGCACGAGGTTCGCGTAGCACATGACGACGACCGGCAGGCGCCGCGCCAGCTCGGCGCCCACGTCCAGGACGCCGTCGACCGTCGCGCCGCGGCGCAGCGCCTCGGTGCCCGCGGCGTGGATGACCGGCCCGTCGGCCAGCGGATCCGAGAACGGCACGCCGAGCTCGACGAGGTCCGCGCCCCCGGCCGCGTAGGCCGCGGCGATCTCCCGCGAGCCGTCCAGCGTCGGGTAGCCGCCCATCAGGTAGGGCATCAGCGCGGCGCGCTTGCCCGACGAGGCGAACGCGTCGGCGATCCGCTCGGGGCCTGTGCTCAAGAGAGGGTCACTCCGGAGACATGGCCAGGACCTCGGCCAGGTCCTTGTCGCCCCGCCCCGACAGGCAGACGAGGTCGAGCGTCGAGTCGCTGGGCACGTGCAGCACGTGATGCAGCGCATGGGCGGTCTCCAGGGCCGGGACGATGCCCTCCAGCCGGGCGACCTCCCGGAACGCGGCCAGCGCGTCGGCGTCGGTGACGGCGACGTAGGACGCGCGCCCGCTGTCGCGCAGGAAGGCGTGCTCGGGGCCGGTGCCCGGGTAGTCGAGGCCGGCCGAGACCGAATGGGCCTCGAGGATCTGACCTTCGGCGTCCTGCATGATCGCCGACAGCGCTCCGTGGAGGACGCCGGCGGGGCCGCCCACGGTCAGCGGGGCGCCGTGGCGCGGGCCATCGATGCCCTCGCCCCCTGCCTCGACGCCGACGAGCGCCACGCCGGGATCGTCGTAGAAGGCGGCGAACGTGCCGATGGCGTTCGAGCCGCCGCCGACGCAGGCCAGCACCCGGTCGGGCAGCCGTTCGCGGCGCTCGAGCAGCTGGGCGCGGGCCTCGTCGCCGATCACGCGCTGGAGGTCGCGGACCAGCGCCGGGTACGGGGCGGGGCCGACCGCCGAGCCGATGATGTAGTGGCTGGTCTCCACGTTGGCCACCCAGTCGCGGATCGCCTCCGAGACCGCCTCCTTGAGCGTCCTCGCGCCCGCCTCGACGGCGACGACCTCGGCGCCGAGCATGCCCATCCGGTCGACGTTGGGCCGCTGGCGGCGCACGTCCTCGGCGCCCATGTAGACCACGCAGTCGAGGTCGAGCAGCGCGCAGGCCGTGGCCGACGCGACGCCGTGCTGGCCCGCCCCCGTCTCGGCGATGATCCGCCGCTTGCCCATCCGCTTGGCCAGCAGCGCCTGGCCCAGCGCGTTGTTGATCTTGTGCGAGCCGGTGTGATTGAGGTCCTCGCGCTTGAGCCACACCTCACGGCCGGCGACCTGCGAGAGCCGCTCGGCGAGGTACAGCGGCGAGGGGCGCCCGACGTAGTCGCGCAGCAGCAGCGCGAGCTCGGCCCGGTAGCCGTCGTCCTCACGGGCCTCACACCACACGCGCTCGAGCTCGG
>JAWVFY010000110.1:0-2667 GCA_033855575.1 Solirubrobacteraceae bacterium | reverse complement strand
CCGAGCAGTTCCGCGGCCTCGCCGCGATCATGCGCGACTACTGCGGTGGCTACGCCCGGACGACCGTGGGCCAGAACCTCATCCTGCGCTGGGTGCGAGACGAGTCGGCCTACGAGGTCTGGACCCGCCTGTCCGAGCTCGACCTCGGCGAGCACGGCGCGATGGAGATCATCGACGTCGTCAGCTGCCCCGGCACGGATTCCTGCAAGCTCGGCATCACCAGCTCGATGGGCTTGAATGCGGCCGTGCGCGAGCGCCTGCGCGAGATGGACATCACGGACGAGCTGACCAAGCAGGTCCAGGTCCACATGTCGGGCTGCCCGAACGGCTGCGGCCAGCACCACATCGGCAACATCGGGCTCTACGGCGCGTCGATCAAGGTCGGCGAGCACACGATCCCGGCCTACGTGGCGCACATCGGCGGCCAGTACATCGGCGGCGACGTGGTCTTCGGCACCCGGCTGAAGGTCCGCCTGCCCGCCAAGCGCGTCCCCGACGCGATCGAGCGCTGGCTGCGCCTCTATGAGAGCGAGCGCTCCTCGGATGCAGAGACGTTCAACGAGTTCGCCGGCCGCGTCGGTGCGGAGCGCTTCGAGGCCGAGGCGCGCGACCTGGCGCTGCCGATCGAGTTCAGCCTCGAGAACATGAACCACTTCATCGATTGGTCCAAGAACGTCCCCTTCCAGGTGGTTCGCGGCGAGGGCGAGTGCGCGGTCTAGAGGAGACCACCCAGCTCCTGGCCGAGCTCGGCGAACGGTTCGATCGCATCGCCGTCGCCTGCTCCTTCCAGAAGGAGGCGGTGGTCATCGCCCATCTCGTCAGCGAGCACCTGCCCAAGGCGACGTTCTTCACGCTCGACACCGGCCTGTTCTTCGGGGAGACCTACGAGACCTGGGAGCGGCTGGAGGAGCGGCTGGGGATCACCGTCGAAGGCCGGCGCGGGATCACGCTCGAGGAGCAGGCCACGCTGCACGGCGACGCGCTCTGGCAGCGCGACCCCGACCGCTGCTGCGACCTGCGCAAGGTTCGCCCGCTGCGCGAGCACCTGGCCAACAACGACGTCTGGGTCGCCGGCCTGCGCCGCGACCAGTCGCCCGAGCGTGCCGACACCCCGCGGCTGGGCTGGGACGCCAAGCACGACCTGTGGAAGGCCGCCCCGCTGGTCGACTGGACCGAGCGCGACGTGTGGAACCACATCTTCGAGCACGACCTCCCCTATCACCCGCTGCACGACCGGGGCTATGCCTCGATCGGCTGCGAGCCCTGCACCAAGCCGGGCGATGCCCGCGAGGGCAGGTGGGCCGGCACCGACAAGATCGAGTGCGGCCTGCACGCTGCCTAGCCTGAGCGTGCCTTGAGCTACGAACTGGACCACCTCCGCGTCCTCGAGGCCGAGGCGATCCACGTCATGCGCGAGGTCGCGGCGGAGTTCGAGCGCCCCGTGATGCTGTTCAGCGGCGGCAAGGACTCGATCGTGATGCTGCGCCTCGCCGAGAAGGCGTTCCGGCCCGGCCGCTTCCCGTTCCCGCTGATGCACGTCGACACGGGGCACAACTTCCCCGAGGTCATCGAGTTCCGCGACCGCAGGGTGGCCGAACTCGGCGAGCGCCTCGTCGTGGCATCCGTGCAGGAGTCGATCGACAAGGGGCGCGTCGTCGAGGAGACCGGCCCGCGGGCGTCGCGCAACCGGCTGCAGACCGTCACGCTGCTCGACGCGATCACCGAGCACGGCTTCGACGCCGCGTTCGGCGGCGCGCGCCGCGACGAGGAGCGAGCGCGGGCCAAGGAGCGCATCTACTCGTTCCGCAACGACTTCGGCGGCTGGGATCCCAAGAACCAGCGGCCCGAGCTGTGGTCGCTCTACAACGGGCGCATCCACAAGGGCGAGCACGTGCGCGTGTTCCCGATCTCCAACTGGACCGAGCTCGACGTCTGGCAGTACATCGCCGAGGAGGACCTCGAGATCCCCTCGATCTACTACGCGCACGACCGGGAGGTCTTCGCCCGCGACGGGATGCTCTACGCGACGAGCGACTTCACCGAGCTGCTGCCGGAGGAAGCACCGTTCCTCGAGTCGGTGCGCTACCGCACGGTGGGCGACATGTCGTGCACGGGCGCGGTGCGCTCGGCGGCCGGGACGCTGGAGGACGTCGTCACGGAGATCGCGGCGACCCGGGTGACCGAGCGCGGCGAGACGCGCGCGGACGACCGCGTGACCGAGGCCGCGATGGAGGACCGCAAGCGCGAGGGCTACTTCTAGAGATGGCCCCCACGTCCCTCACCACTCCCAAGCACGGCGAGCTGCTGCGGTTCGCCACCGCCGGCTCCGTCGACGACGGCAAGTCGACGCTGATCGGGCGGCTGCTCTACGACACCAAGTCGATCTTCGAGGACCAGCTCGAGCTGGTCGCCGAGGCGTCGGTGCGCCGGCACGGCCACAACGGCGCGGTCGACCTCTCGATGCTCACCGACGGACTGCGGGCCGAGCGCGAGCAGGGCATCACGATCGACGTCGCGCACCGATACTTCGCGACGCCGCGGCGGCGCTTCATCCTCGCCGACACGCCGGGCCACGAGCAGTACACGCGCAACATGGTGACGGCGGCCAGCACGGCGCACCTCGCTGTGCTGCTGGTCGATGCGCGGCATGGGATCGTCAAGCAGACG
>JAWVFY010000109.1:0-5600 GCA_033855575.1 Solirubrobacteraceae bacterium | reverse complement strand
CGCGACTACATGTACGCCGAGTACGCCAAGGACCCGCGGATGAAGCTCAACCTCGGGATCCGCCGGCGGCTCGCGCCGCTGCTCGACAACGGCCGCGACGAGATCGAGCTGCTCACCGCGATCATGTTCAGCCTGCCGGGCTCTCCGATCCTCTACTACGGCGACGAGATCGCGATGGGCGACAACGTCTACCTCGGCGACCGCGACGGCGTGCGCACGCCGATGCAGTGGACGGGCGACCGCAACGGAGGCTTCAGCCGCGCCGACTTCGCCCAGCTCTACGCGCCGCCGCTCATGGACCCGGTCTACGGCTACCAGGCCGTCAACATCGAGGCCCAGCTGCGCACGCCGACGTCGCTGCTGCGCTGGCTGCGGCGCTTCATCGCGCTGCGCAAGGAGCACCCGGTGTTCGGCCTCGGCAGCTACGCGCCGCTGCGCGTCTCCAACAACAAGATCTTCGCCCACATCCGCACGCACGCCGACGATGTCGTGCTCTGCGTCCACAACGTCGCGCGCAGCGCGCAGGCGGTCGAGCTCGACCTGAGCGAGTACGAGGGGCGCTACCCGGTCGAGATGTTCGGGCGCACGCAGTTCCCGCGCATCGGCGAGCTGCCCTATCTGCTTACGCTCGCGCCGCGCGGCTTCTACTGGTTCCTGCTGACCGAGCCCGAGCCGGAGCCCGAGGAGCCCGAGCTGGAACCCGGGGAGCCCGAGGAACCCGACGAGAAGGAGGCCACCGATGCAGACGGCTGAGGGCCCGCTCACCGACTACGTGATCTCCCAGCGGTGGTTCGGCTCGAAGTCCCAGGACGTCGCCGAGGTCCGCGTGCTCGAGTCCGTGCCGCTTGACGAGGGTTTCCAGATCGCGATCGTCGAGGTCGCGTTCCATCCGGGCACGCACGAGCTCTACCAGGTGCCGATGCGCTCCGGCGACATCGCCGACGCGCTGGCCGACCCCGAGTTCGCGCGCGCCGTCGCGCGCCGCATGGACGACGGCGCCGATGTGGAGACCGAGCACGGCGTCGTCGAGTTCCGCCGCGCCGGCGAGCCGATCGGCGAGGTGCGCGACGTTCGCCCGATGGGCGCCGAGCAGTCCAACTCGTCGCTGGTCCTGGACGACCGCATCGCGCTGAAGGCCTACCGGCGCCTGGGCGCCGGCCCGAACCCCGAGCTCGAGGTGCTGCGCTTCCTCACCGAGCGCCGCTTCGAGCACATCGCGGCGCTGCGCGGCTGGTACGGCCACACCGGGCGGCTGATCGACGCGACGCTCGGGATCGCCCAGGAGTTCGTGCCGGGCTCGGTCGACGGGTGGGACCTGGCGCTGCAGGACCTGCGGATCGACCCGCAGGGCTTCGTGGAGAAGGCACGCGAGCTCGGCGACGTCACGGGCAAGCTCCACACCGCGCTGGCATCCGACGCGTCCGATCCGGCGTTCGCGCCGGAGGAGACGAGCGCCGAGTCGCTCGGGCTGCTGACGGCGACCGTCGACGAGGAGATCGAGCAGGTCTTCCTCGACCTTCCCGACAACCTCGACGAGCTCGCGCCGATCCGCGGGCGCGGGCAGGAGGTGCGCGAGCGCCTGAGCCTCTTGACGACCGTCGGCTCGGCCGGCCGGATCATCCGCCACCACGGCGACTACCACCTGGGTCAGGTGCTGCGCGGCGCCGATGGCCGCTGGGTCGTCCTGGACTTCGAGGGCGAGCCCGCGCGCAGCCTGGTGGAGCGCAGGCGCAAGCGCTCGCCGCTGCGCGACGTGGCGGGCATGCTGCGCTCGTTCGCCTACGCGGCGAGCGCGTCGCGGATCCTGCACGACGTCCACCCGCCGGAGGGCTGGGAGGAGAGCGTGCGCGCAGCGTTCCTCGAGGGCTATCTCGCGACCGTCGACACGCGGCTGCTTCCGCCGGGCACCGCCGCGATCGAGCGCCTGATCGCCGTCTTCGAGCTGGAGAAGGCCGTCTACGAGCTGCGCTACGAGCTGGACAACCGCCCGGACTGGGCGTCGATCCCCGTGGCCGGGATCGCCCGGCTGCTGGAGCTGGAGGAGGAGCAGGCGACATGAGCCCGATCGATCCGACGACGCTCGGCGCCCATCAGGAGAACGGGCACGTGGTCCTCCGCGCCTACCGGCCGGCCGCCGACCGCGTCGTCGCGCACCTGGAGAAGGGCAAGCCGGTCGAGCTGAAGGCCACCGGCGAGGGGATGTTCGAGGCCGTCGTCAAGGGCGCGCGGATGCCGCTGCGCTACGAGCTCGAGATCGAGTACCCCGACGGCAACACGTTCACGATGCGCGACCCGTACTCGTTCGAGCCCACGATCGGCGACCTCGATCTGCACCTGGCCGGCGAGGGCCGCCACGAGGAGCTGTACGAGCGCCTCGGCGCGCACGTACGCGAGATCGACGGCGCCACCGGCGTGGCGTTCGCCGTCTGGGCGCCGTCGGCGGCTTCGGTTGCCGTCGTCGGCGAGTTCAACTCCTGGGACGGGCGCCTGCATCCGATGCGCGGCCTGGGCAGCAGCGGAATCTGGGAGCTGTTCGTGCCCGGCGTCGAGCCGGGCGCGCGCTACAAGTACGAGATCCGCACCCAGGACGGCGAGCTGCGGATGAAGGCCGATCCGTACGCGTTCCGCGCCGAGCACCCGCCGCGCACGGACTCGATCGTCCATCGCGCCGATCACGAGTGGCGCGACGAGGCCTGGCTCGAGGAGCGCGGCAAGAGCGTCCCGCACAGCAAGCCGGTCTCGATCTACGAGGTCCATCTCGGCTCCTGGCGGCGCGATCCGGCCGACCCGGACGCCGTGCTGTCCTACAAGCAGCTCGGCGAGGAGCTGGCGGCGTACTGCACCGACATGGGCTTCACCCACGTCGAGCTGCTGCCGGTCATGGCGCACCCGTTCAGCGGATCGTGGGGCTACCAGGTGTCGGGCTACTTCGCCCCCGATGCGCGCCATGGCGACCCGGACGAGTTCCGCGAGCTCGTGGACACGCTCCACGCCGCCGGGCTCGGCGTGATCCTCGACTGGGTGCCCGCGCACTTCCCGCGCGACGACTGGGCGCTGGCGCGCTTCGACGGCACGGCGCTCTACGAGCACGCCGATCCGCGCCGCGGCGCGCATCCCGACTGGGGCACGCTGATCTTCAACCTCGGTCGCCACGAGGTGCGCAACTTCCTGCTGGCCAGCGGCCTGTACTGGCTGCGCGAGATGCACGCCGACGGCCTGCGCGTCGACGCGGTCGCCTCGATGCTCTACCTCGACTACTCGCGCGAAGCGGGCGAGTGGGTCCCGAACGAGTTCGGCGGGCGCGAGGACCTCGACTCGATCGCGTTCCTCAAGCAGCTCAACGAGGTGGTGCACGCGCGCGTTCCCGGCGTGATCTCGGCGGCCGAGGAGTCGACCGCGTGGCCCGGCGTCTCGCGGCCGACCTACCTGGGCGGCCTGGGCTTCGGCTTCAAATGGAACATGGGCTGGATGCACGACACGCTGGCCTACTTCCAGCAGGACCCGGTCTACCGGCGCTATCACCACCACTCGCTGACGTTCAGCCTCATGTACGCCTTCAGCGAGAACTTCATCCTGCCGCTGAGCCACGACGAGGTCGTCCACGGCAAGGGCTCGCTGCTGGAGAAGATGCCGGGCGACCACTGGCAGAAGCTGGCGAACCTGCGCGCGCTGTACGCCTACATGTGGGCGCACCCCGGCAAGAAGCTGCTGTTCATGGGCTGCGAGTTCGGCCAGGGGCGCGAGTGGAGCCACGAGCGCTCGCTCGACTGGCACCTCCTCGAGGACCACGGGCACGGCGGCATGCAGGCGCTCGTGCGCGACCTCAACCACGTCTACCGCGACCATCCCGCGCTCTGGGAGCGCGACGACGACCACGAGGCATTCGGCTGGGTCGAGGCCAACGACGCCGACGCCAACGTCGTCGCGTTCGTCCGCTACGGGTCCGGCGACTCCAAGCCGGTCGTCTGCGTCTGCAACCTGTCGCCGGTGGCACGCGAGGGCTACCGGCTCGGGCTGCCGCGCGCGGGCGACTGGACCGAGCTGCTGAACACCGACGCGGACGTCTACGGCGGCGGCAACGTGGGCAACATGGGCGCCGTGGAGTCCGAAGCGCAGCCGTGGCACAACCAACCGTTCTCGGCGCTCGTGACGCTGCCGCCGCTCGGGGTCGTCTGGCTCGTGCCGGAGTAGGGCCGGCGGCCTGGCTCAGTGGTGCCCGGCCAGCAGGACCAGGTCGTACAGCGAAACCACGGTGCAGGCGATCAGCAGCGTCACCACGAGGCTGGCCGAGAAGCGCCCGAACATGGCGTTGGGCCGCTGGGGGATCAGCGCCGCGCTTTTGTGCGTCAGCGCGTCGTCTGAAACCCAGGAAGGCTGCCAGCGGACGTCGGGAGGGCTCATCGGCCCAGCGGCTCCCCGACCGCCGCGCGTGCGAACCGCTCGCTCGCGGCGATGTGCGTCCCGCGACTCGCGACCACTTCGTACGCGACGATCGCCTGGCGTATGAGCACGAGCGCTATGAGCGCGAGCGCCGACAGCAGGGAGACGTCGTCGAGCGCATGCCCGATCTGCACCTCGACAGCGATCAGCGTGAGTGCGCCGAGCACGGGGACGAACGGAGCGACCAGCCCGCCCAGCGACAGCGCCTCGGGGGCCAGCTCCGGCACGGCGAGCTCAGCCGCGCCCGGAGCACAGGAGGCGCCCACGGCGATGGCGAGGTAGCCGAGCACCCATCCCGCATCGACCACGTTGGCCGCGCCGTAGCTCCCGACCTCGGCGAGGTAGGCGAACGCGCTGTCGGCCAGTGCCATCGCGGCCAGGCCGACGAGCAGGCCCCAGATCGCGACACGATCGGCGTCCTTCACGCGGCGAGCGACGCGGACGATGAAGAACAACATCACCACGTCGGTCGCGGGATAGGCGAGTGAGATGACGCCGCCGAGGCTCGACAGGCCGGTCGCGTGCCAGAGCGGGCCGAGCACCAGCGTCCAGCTGAGCATCAGCAGCGCGATCGCGATCAGGAGGCTGTCCAGCAGGCGCCGCGTCGCGCGAATCGGGCTCTCGCGCGCCGCGGGATGGGACAGCAGCGCGGCGACGACGAGGGGAATCCCACCCAGGTAGCCGACGTCTGCCAGCGACGGGACGGCGGGTTCGTGACGTAGGACGAGGTCGTGGAAGGACCAGACCGCCTCGGCGAACGCCCACAGGCCGATGGCACCGGCGAACAGCCCCCAGAAGCGGCGGTGCCAGCCGCGCGCCCTGCGCGCGGACCGAAGGCACATGGCGCCCGCGAGCAGCGCCGCCAGGACGGTGAGCAGATCATCGGCGTAGGTACGGGCCGCCTCGCTCCCGATGCCGGTGGCCAGCCACGCCGCGAGCACCACCGCGGGCGCGGCGGCGAGGCCGGCCCGGGCCGCGAGCGGCCGGCCGGCGATTGCCGATGTGAGGGGGGTCACGCACGTGCCATCGGCCGCGCTGACCCTTGTTGCAACGGCGGAAACCCGCAGACTCCTTGCGGGTTTCCCGCATGTTCGGGTAAGGAGGGCTTTCCATGTCGCAACCACTTCCCTTCGAACGCCCGCTGGGCGCCGCGCCCGGCG